>NZ_JCAMRT010000034.1:0-41768 GCF_059821225.1 Paenibacillus sp. sg306046 | reverse complement strand
CAAGCTGAGCAAAAAGGCTAACTCTAGCACAACTACATTTTGAGATTAGCGACAACTATCTTGACAAACGCCGAGTGCGACAGCAAAACTACCGCACATTAATCCCTTTTCAGCATCAATCCGCGTCGTTACAGCAACATCATTTCCAAAACAAGTATAACTCAACACTTGACTTCACTTCAATTTATATATTTTCGACAAAATACAACAATTTCTGAGGTGCGAATGCTCCAGGGATTTCATGTGAGCTTGGGGTTCGCACCTCCTTTTCACAGCGATCAGCCGACTGCCTAGCTCACGCGTCTTCCCGCAGGTCATCGCCTGCCTGACTCGCTCTATCCCGTTCGCGAAGCCGCTCCAGCGTCTCCTGCACATCGGCCTGCAGCCGGTAGGAGCCACGCAGCGGCGCATACCCGAGCTTGCGGTTAATCGCCAGCATCGGCGCGTTCGTCGAATCGTTATCCGTCCGCAGGTATGCCGCCTGACGCTGGCGAGCCAGCTGGATGGATGTGACTTTCAGGCCAAGCGCGATCTGGCGTCCCCGGTAGTCGCGGCTGACGGCGGTGTATTCGTGGTACATGCCATTTGTATCCGCAAAGTACAGCAGATTGGACACGCCCACATACCGGTCGCCTGCTGCTGCAATGATGACCTGGTCGGGTGAGGAGCCGTCAGGCTTCAGGTACCATTTGCGCCACTCCCCGATCACCGGAACCTCTCCCATGAAGCCGGGAATATCAACCAATGTCTCGCGATACAGCTCGTACAGCTTCATTTCGGCGGCCGCTTCGTCAAGCTCGTCCGCCAGCGTCAGGAAACGGATTCCGTCCCTTGCTAGCGAGTCGGGCATATGCTGCGCAACCGCGGGTAGCTCGGCTCCCTCCAGCTGCAGCACAGATTGGAATGCGTGCCGCTCAATCGTAAAGCCTCTCCGTTCGGCAAAAGCAAGCGACGCCGGATGATCGTCCCACACCTCCGCTACCAGCCGCGTACCGCCGAGCCGGGACGCCCAGTCCGCCGCATGCGCCAGCAGCAATTGGCCAATCCCGTGTCCACGGCAGGCATGGTCTACGACCAGCGTTGTATGAAGCATACCCGGCTCTGTCCAGGGCGCCCGCCAACACCAGACATAACCGACCGCCTGCCCGCTGTCCGTAACAGCCAGACACCGCTCCCGGTCATATCCGGCCAGCAGGCCGTTTTCGTCCAGCCACGTTTTTCCTCGCTCATACAGCTTGCGATCATCCGCCAGCAGCCGTTCGGCTGTCGTTGGCTCGGCCCACACCTGATTTAATAATTGGGCCATCGCTTCGTAATCGTCCGGCAAGCTCAATGGACGCAGTTGCACCATAACAGCACCTCCATTTCATCATCAGTAGTCTGCTTTCTTCTACCATGATGCCATAGGCCGAGCATGATTTATATGGAAAAATTGGATATAGGCAAATGCGCCGCCTCGGCCTCCAGCCCCCGGAGCAGCGGCAGCACCTCGGAGATGTCCACCAGACGGCTGTCCGCCTCATGGCGCAGGCGCAGTTCAACCTTGCCTTGGCCCGTCTGCTTGCCGACGATGATCCGATACGGACTGCCGATCAGATCGGCATCCTTGAACTTGCTGCCCGGCCGCTCGTCCCGGTCATCGAGCAATACCTCCACGCCCGCCTGCTGCAGCAGTGCATACAATTCTTCCGCCGCACGCAGTTGCTCCGCGTCCTTCACCGATACCGGCAGGAGATGGACGAGAAACGGAGCTATCGTCCTTGGCCACACAATGCCATGCGGATCGTGGCACTGCTCCACAATAGCCGACAGGACACGGGACACGCCGATGCCGTAGCAGCCCATGATCATCGCCTGCTCCTGGCCGCCTGCATCCCGGTATGAAGCGCCGAGCTGCTTGCTGTATTTGGTGCCGAGCTTGAATACATGGCCGACCTCAATACCACGCTGCAATCGGATCAAGCCTGCTCCGCATTGCGGGCAAGCATCGCCTTCGGTCACATTGCGCAGATCGCCAATCGAGGACGGTACAAAGTCAATGCCGAGACGTACGCCCGTCAAATGGGCATCCGCCTGATTCGCACCGCACACCGCCGAGGTCATCGAGGCCACCGCCGCATCCGCCAGCACCGGCACAGGCATCGACAATCCGACCGGGCCGGCAAAGCCGAGCGGCGCGCCGGTTACACGAACCACCGTGTCCGCATCGGCCAATTCCACCGCTTCGGCCGCCAGCGCATGCCGCAGCTTCGTTTCATTCACCTCATGATCGCCGCGCACGAGCACCGCCACCTCACGCCCGTCCGCTAGATAGATAAGTGTTTTGATACAGCGATCCGGCGCAAGCGACAACGACTCGTGAAGCTGCTCGATCGTTTTCAAGCCGGGCGTTGCAAGCAGCGCCCGTCCTTCCGTGATTTCAGCGGCTGCGGCCTGCCTGCCGGGAATCTCTCCCCTGGCCTCGGCTTCAGCCCCGCACACCACCTGCTCCAGATTTGCCGCATACGCACAATGCGTGCAGGAGGCAATAACATCCTCCCCGATCTCGGCCAGCGCCATAAATTCCTGCGAGCCGCCCTCTCCGCCGATCGCCCCCGCGTCAGCCGCGACGGCCTTCACCTGCAGCCCGCAGCGCTCGAAGATTCGATGATACGCCTCGGCCATCGCTTGGTAGGAACGTTCGGCCCCCTCCCCATCCGCGTCAAACGAATACGCGTCCTTCATTAGAAATTCTCGCCCGCGCAGCAGTCCGAACCTTGGTCGGCGCTCATCGCGAAACTTGGTCTGAATCTGGTACAGCATCACCGGCAGCTTGCGGTACGAATGGATTTCATCGCGCACCAGCGAGGTGACCACCTCCTCATGGGTCGGCCCAAGCGCAAATTCACGGTCATGTCGGTCGGTCAAACGAATCAGTTCCGGCCCGTACACGGTGTAGCGCCCGGATTGCCGCCACAGCTCGCTCGGCTGCAGCGCCGGCATCAGCAGCTCCTGGCCGCCTGCCCGATCCATTTCCTCGCGGACAATGTACTCAACCTTGCGCAGCGCCCGATAACCGAGCGGCAAATACGTATAAATACCGGCGGCAAGCTGCCGGATCAATCCGGCCCTGAGCATCAGCTGATGGCTGGCTGCTTCGGCATCGGCCGGTGTTTCGCGAAGCGTTGGAATCAGAAAAAGGGATTGGCGCATGAAAGAATCCTCCTCAATTAGTTCTCGCAGCGGCTCAAATTAAAACAATTCGCTGGCTTCCGCACACCCGGCGACAAAAACAAAAAAGACACACTCGTCAGGGACGAATGTGTCGTGGTACCACCCTGTTTCAGCTATAAGCAGCATGCCCCCTGCTCACAGCGCTCGTACGAATAACGGATCGACTCCGGCAGCAGATACTGAGGTTCTCCGCTGCAGCTCTCAAGGCGGGAAGACAGCTTTGCGCCGGGAAACCTTGCAGCCTGCGGGTTTCTTCTCTGTTCGGACGCGATAGAGCCGTCTACTCCTTGGTCGTAGCTTAACTTGTTATGAAATAGATTAACGTTCAATTTACAAGAAATCCCGCGCTCTGTCAAGACACCCGCTAACATCCGCTAACCGCGCCCCTAACATCGGCCTCTCCTGATCAGCCTATTTCTTCAAAAGCAAGCTGCTAAGCGGCAAGAGGACAATCCCTGTGAAGCTGATCGCCAGCAAGCTCCACGTCACCTTGGACGGCAGCTTCTTGAGCAGGCGTGGATTGGTAATCCAGCCGCGCTGCTGGATATAGTTGCGGTACAACACCAGCAGCAGCGGCAGATTGCCCAGCATCAACAGCCAGTAAAACCGCTGCACGTCCACACCGATCCGCTCATACGCATAAACCTCGACATATAGCAAGAGCGCCAAGCCAGCAGAAAGCAAGATGAAAGCTCGACATAATTCCAGCAAAATACGTATCACAGACCATCACCTCAAGAACATCGTCATGGCCCTCTGCCCTATTCCCGGCATGAAAGCAGCTCTTTCACAGAAATTCATCATATACCGCAGCTACGACTTGGGATAATACGTGAAGGGAGGAGTTTTCACAACGGGAGATTTAATCTTGTGAAGCGCATTCGTCACTTCCGGACCTACGCACAGATTGGATTGCACCAGCTCCGCAGGCGTCAGCGCCATCCATTGGTTCAACGAAACATCGGCGAAGCGGCTCGATTTGAACATTTCGAGAAACCAGAGCGACTGCGTGCCTGTGTTTTGCACATAGTGACCGTAGGCAAACGGCACATAGCCGACATCACCCGCGCGAAAATTAAACGTCCGGGCCGCCCCGCCTCCGCCGAAAACCGTCATCCGCCCGTGGCCTGCAAGGTAATATTGCCATTCATCATTATTTGGATGCCAGTGCAGCTCGCGCATGCCGCCCGGCTCTATTTCCACCAAGGCCGCCGCAATCGTCTGCGAAATCGGGAAGTTCGTGGAGTCCGCGATCCGTACCGTGCCGCCTGAGGTGCGGAGCGGAGGCTGCGCCAGCAGTCTGTGCTTGAAGCTTAGCGGAATCGTCCCTTGCGGCGACGGCACGTTTTGGCTCGCCAGCGAGCCGGGCACGGTATCCTGGTAAATGTACACTTGATCGTGCGGTATGGAATCGAAGGCGCTGGCGGAAACGCCGAAGTTGGCGGACAGCACGTCCTTGGGCGTGTGGGCGAACCAGTCGGAAATCGACAACGTATTCAAGTCGGAAAAATGACCGTCGTCAAACACAAGCAGAAACTCACAGCCCTCCTCCAGCCCCTGGATCGAATGCGGGAGACCCGGCGGAAAATACCAGAGATCGCCCGGCCCGACATCGGCGATGAAATTGCGGCCGTCCTGATCGACTGAAGTAATCCGGGCGCGCCCCCATATCATATAGGACCATTCGGCCTGCTGATGCCAATGCAGCTCGCGCACGCCGCCCGGCGTCAAGCACATATTGACACCCGCCAGCGTCGTCGCTATGGGCAGCTCGCGGACCGTAATTTCTCTGGACCAGCCTCCGTGATTCAACTGCATATGCGTATCGGAAAACGAAAATCTCAGGTTCGGAATCAACCCTCGATCCGTTGGCGGAGGGACGAGCATATCCGGGTTTTCCATGTCTCGCATAACGTCACGGGGACCTCTGTCCATCGCTCCCGCTCCGTCCGCTCTGATCGGCTGGGGGATGACAGGCTGCACAGGCTCGTTCGCCCGCTGCCGATTGCGGTTGTTACTCACAAGCCAACAGCTCCTTTCATCCATCCGGTGTACATGCGGGGCAATCGCATGCCATCTTAACCAGATATATGATCGTACGCTGCGTGATATACTTGTGCCGCTATGCATGAGCGCCTTACGGCCCGACCACCCTTCGCTCCCGCTCCCTATTTACCGCGCTTCCCCTATTGCCTTACTTGCGATAATCCCCCAAATCCACTTCCGTCAAATCCCGTCCAAGCGTAATCGGCCCGCTGTAAATGTCCGCCATGCCCGCCGTGTAAGCCGCCTCCGCTTCCGCCGTTTTCGCGGGCGCGGGGATATGGTGAGTCAGCAGCAATTGCTTCACCCCGGCGCGCTGCGCGATGTCCGCCGCTTCGAGTGTTGTCGTATGGTATTTGGCCGGATTGTTCAGACCGACCGCTTCCTCCGGATACATCGCGATCAGCGCATCAAGCCAAGCTTTGTTGTATGCTTCATGGACGAGCAGATCGACGCCCTGCGCATACTTGACCATGTTATCCACCGGCAGCGTATCCCCGGAAATGACAACCGACTGACCGTTGTAATCAAACCGATAAGCAATCGCTGGCTCAACTGGACGGTGATCGACCTCGAAGGCCGTGATTCGGATGCCGTCCTGGTCGTAGACGATGCCTTCATTGCATTCATGGACAACGAGCTTCGAGCCCTCGAAGGCCGACTTGTTGTAGTTGATTCGCAGGTTGACGTCGAAGGCAAACGAAGCCTCCATTTTACCGATAATGTCAGCGGTTGATTCCGGCCCGTACACCTGCATTGGAACCTCGCGGTTTTTAAAGACAGCGCCCGGCACGACATGCGTACGCCAGCTGCTGATAAACACATCGAAAAACCCGGAATTATGATCGCTATGATGATGGGTAAACAGTACATCCGAGATGCGCTGCGGCATAATGCCCGCAAGCAGCAGTTGATTGACCGTGCCTGCTCCGCAGTCCACCAGAAATACTTTGTGACCGGCCAGCACCGCGACACCGGGCTTGGATACGCCGTAGACGGCGCGGGGTGAGCCGGTGCCGAGCAATATGACTTTTAAATCCGAATGGTAGTCCGGTTGGAGCTTTTCTTGTCCTTGAATCAGCTTGTCGAGCCCGTTAATCATGTGGTTGCAGTTCCCCTTTCACAGATGCAAGCTTGCAGGTTTAGGACGTTTTGAAAATGCTGACGATCATCAGCAGCAGCGACGCCATCCAGCCCGCCATAAACCAAAGTGAGCGCGTGCGGATTCGTGCCGCCTTCGCCCGGTCAGGCTCCCGCTCATCCGCCAGGAGCCGCTTCGCCTGCGCTGACAAGACGAGATGCAAAACCAGACATATCACAAACAAAACCTCAAAAATCAGCCAGGCATATAACGACATTCCAAGCTTCAATCCTCTCACTGAACTTAGTGCTCCACATATTATACCATGCTGAGAACAAGCGGGCGAACGATTCTTTGCCGCAGAGCTGGCCGATGCGGACTCCGCTTCATTGAATTTGGGCGCAGCAGGCCGATATGGTAGGATAGACAAATACCTTGCCTTATTCCATCCAGAGCGGCTACGCGATCCCGATTACGATCGGCAACAACGTATAGGATTGGCGGCAGCAGCGTGATCCTGCCTGGCGTAACGATTGGCGATCATTCGATTGTGGCCGCTGGCTCTGTTGTAACCAAGGATGTACCTGCCAACACGATTGTCGCAGGAAATCCGGCGAAATTTTTAAAGCACATTACCGAGTAACTGTGCCGTTCGCCGTACTTGCGCAGCAGGCAGCCTGACGCAGACAATCCTCACTTCTATCTAAATCATAGAAGCAAAAAACGTGCCCCACGCCAGCGGCGGATGAGCACGTTTCTATTTTTCATTTGCCCGGGCGGGCGCTAAGCTCTGTTCGCAGAGCGCAAAACCGCGCTGAGAATGAGTACAACGATCACCGCGCCGACAAGCGCCGGAATAATGACAAAGCCGCCGATGACCGGGCCAAAATTCGGCATCAGCCAGGAACCGAGCCAGGCGCCGACAAAACCGGCAACAATATTGCCGATCACGCCGCCCGGAACGTCACGCCCAACGAGCACACCGCCGAGCCAACCGATTCCGCCACCTACAATAAGGGACCATACTAATGCCATCCTGTTCTCCTCCTTCGTGAGCTGCCGGATGCTTGCTGCCCAGCCGCTGCTTGGTTGCTACATCATTGAATACCCGCTGGGCTGTTTATTTAATCAGCGCTTGCGCAGTCTCATGATAACGACTGCCGGGAAGGATCGAGTACGTCTTTTTTTACCTAGCCTTAAAATAATCGTCAGTTTCCAAGAGTCTGTGCATTAATGAACGAATCGTGTTGCTTCGGCAATTGAAGAAATCCTAATTACATTTATAATAATACACAAATGTGATCCATCAAGATGCTGCTCTAGTATCCTTTTTGATGGCGAAGAAGTTGCGGATGTACCTCCCTGTCCTGATGTTCAAGACATCCTTGGTCGGTTCATTTTTGGCGAAGTTTTTTAATATTTTTTACAGGAGGAATTAAAATGGAAAAACATTGAAGAAGTAAGAAATGGCGTTATTTTTCCGGTGGGCGAGAAACATGAAGCGTTCGCCCAATATGTTGTTGGGCAAAGCTATCTGAAAACCTTAGTTTCCGACCCTAAAGTGAATGTCGGTGTTGGAAACGTGACCTTTGTACCTGGATGCCGGAACAACTGGCATATTCATCGCGATGGTTTTCAATTTTTATTAGTAACTAGCGGGGAAGGTTGGTACCAAGAGGAAGGAAAATCGGCTCAATTGTTAAAGGCCGGTGATGTTATTGTCACCCATGATGATGTCAAACACTGGCATGACGCTACAAAAGACAGCTGGTTTGAACACATTGCAATCACTGCAGGGACGACAGCCAACCACGGCTGCCGTTGCTATACCGGGAGGGACGTACCCTGGAGCGTCTATGAACAAAGCCGTTTATAATCTTGACGGTAGGGACACTTTTTTTGTTTACAAGTTATTATTTTCTGCTTCCTACACTACCGCTGATTATCAAACAGATAGGCGGCGGCGAGTCACAAATCGGTCTGGCTGTGGGAGCATTTATGCTGTCCGCTGTTGTTTTTCGCCCATTTGTAGGAGGACTGCTGGATCGGTTCGGCAGACGCCAATTTATCATTTTGAGACTGCTATTGTTTACTTTCGCCATGTATATGTATGACTGGGTCGGCGGTATAGCCGTTCTGTTGGGAATCCGAATGTTACACGGCTTGGGTTGGACATTTTCTACAACAGGGATGATAACTGCAGTAACGGATATGATTCCTGCGTCGCGTCGCGGGGAAGGCATGGGATGGTTTAGCACCTCTATGACTCTAGCCATGGCGGTCGGGCCCATGATTGGCATTTGGCTGGTGCAAACCGGTTTCAGGAAAACTTTCGGACCGGCTTGGTGAAACAATTATCATTATCCCGTCACTTATGATCTCGATTTTAGCTCTTGTTGTTTTCAGCTTTTCTACCGGGCAGCTTGGCTTGCTCTTTTCAGCTGTCTTATACGGGATTGGATTTGGTTCCGTCCAGCCAACCCTTCAAGCTGTAACGTTACGTCCTGCCCATCCCGAACGTAAAGGAGTCGCAAATGCTTCGTTCATGACCACAGCGGACCTTGGCATCGGACTTGGCGCAATCGTCTTGGGCTGGGTTTCTCACTATATGACCTATAGATCTTGTTTATGGTTAGCGCCGGTTCTGTTACTGTCTCCTTAATGGTCTTTTCATTTTTTGTAAAACGTCTGCGAACTGCAGAGCGCCAGTCTCCTTGAAATTGGAACTTGAGGACTATGTTCACTGGTTTAATCATCACCGCATTCACGGGACACTTAGTATCTGACGCCTGTTGAAGCGTTTCCGTCATACACATCGACATGGAGGGGAATTCAATCGTGATCTCACCTGACAAGCAAGTGAATATCCGGGCGGAGCAGCTGACCGATGCGGAAAGCGTGTTTCATCTTCATTACGAAGCATTCGGCGGCCGGGAGGATGAATCGCGTCTAGTAGAGCGAATCCGCGCCTCGGCAAAATTTAGATCTGAGCTTTCGCTGGTCGCTACCGGCCAGGAAGGCCGTCTGATCGGCCATGCGTTGTTTAGTAAAGCGGAGGTTGTGGATGAAGGCGGTCTGCATCATGAGGTCATCGTGCTGGCGCCGATCGTAATTGACCCGGCTGACCAGAAGCAAGGCGTGGGAGGCGCACTTATTCAGGAAGGGCTGCGTCTGGCGGCGGCAGGCGGCTGCTCGCATGTGTTTCTGATCGGGCATCCGTCGTATTATCCCAGGTTCGGATTTGAACCGGCGCGGCCGCTCGGCTTTCAGCTGACCCAATTTAGGGTACCTGACGAGGTGTTTATGGTGCATGTACTTGATCAGAGCTCCCAGATCAAAGGCGAGCTGCGTTATCCGCCGGCTTTTTTTGCATAAACCAGTTTCGCAATAAGTTAACCCGAACTTTGATATGCTCCCCTTTAGATAGACAGGCGAAATAATAAAGCCTGTGTATCAAGGGGAGCTTTCGTAATATCAGGTTAGCCAGATATTGCATCACATAAAAATTAAGGAGGCTGATTTAAATGATCAGATATCCTTCTTTAAAAGAAGGAGCAACAATTGGTGTAACAGCGCCCTCGTCAGGAGTAAAAGTCGAATTACACAATATTCTCAGACTTTCATTCAACCGTATGGAGATGAGGGGATTCAACGTTGCTTGTGGAGAAACGGTTTGGACTCAAGAAAAGGCAAAGTCTTCGCCAGCCAAATTACGTGCTACTGAATTCAATGCAATGATGAGAGATGATCAGATTAGTATTATCATCCCACCTTGGGGCGGCGAACTTTTAATTGAAATTCTGGAATACATTGATTTTGAAAATTTTAAGCCTAAGTGGATGTTAGGTTATTCAGATACAAGTGTATTATTGTTAGCCATAACCTTAAAAACAGGCATAGCAACTGCTCATGGTACAAATCTCATTGACTTAAGAGGAGATTTCTCAGATAAGACAACTGCAAGGTGGCAATCTGTCTTATCAACTAAATCTGGCGAATCCGTCATCCAGCATTCATCTGAAAAATATCAAAAAGAATGGAAACACTCTGATCCTTCGCCATGTGTCTTTCATTTAACAGAACAAACCTATTGGAAAGTTATTTCAAATCATCATGTTAAAATGCAGGGTCGTTTACTTGGCGGGTGTATTGATGTGATAAGACATTTAATTGGCACACCATTTGGTAATGTACAGCATTTTCAAAAACATCATATAAATAATGAACCTATTCTATGGTATTTAGAAAATTGCGAACTATCGACAACTGATTTACGCAGGTCGTTGGTTCAAATGAAATTAGCAGGTTGGTTTGATAATTGTACGGGTCTTCTATTTGGAAGAAGCGCTGCAAATCAACCAATTGATAATTATACAGCGGAGGATATTTACAAAGAACTCTATGAGGAATTGCAAATTCCCATAATCTACGATATTGATTGTGGTCATATTCCACCACAGATAACTTTCATAAACGGGGCATATGCCGATATTGAAGTAGAAGACGGCAAAGGTTCCGTTAAGCAATCCTTTAACCAGTAACTACTCCATTCTCTATAAAGCGATAAAAAGACAGCCACTAGACTATCTTTTTATCGTTTTATTAGGCGCAAAAGTGCTAGTGTAATTATTTCATGTAGAGGCCCTGGAACACTGCGGCTCGGTTATTGTCTGATTTTGTTTTCAGAGGTTGTACGTTTTATTCGACACTCCGGTTCCGAAATTCGTGTTCTAAAATACTCATTCTTATGGAATCGTGGTATCCATGGTTATAGTAAAGTAGCTCTCTCTGGATGCCTTCCTGTATAAATCCTATCTTCTCGTATGCTTTTATGGCTCTTTTGATTATAGGAATACACATTTAGTTATCGTGTTCACCCTCTTGATGTTTATGATGACTGGAAGAAGGAAACGCGGTGGCGCAGGAATACAAGCAGGATGACCAAGCGAAAAGCCAGTAAACGGCAACGTCGCACGTCGGAGCGGCGGATTCGTCGCATCCTTCTCAAATCCCGTCGATGCTATGGAGCTCCCAATGTAGCAAAAGAGCTTCATAAGCAGGGCGTGCGTTTATCCGGAAACACGGTCGCTCGGATCATGAAAGAGCTGGGTCATATCAATTATAAATATGGGCCGCAGACCGGACCACCCGCTCCAGCAGCCGGCTGCCGTATACTTGCTCCAGCGCAAGCTCCGGCATATGAATGTAGCCAATGTAGCAGTCGCAGCACGCCATCCTGCACAGCCGCTGCTTCGACAAGCCTTGCAGCCCGTCGCGGTACAAATGCCCGATCACCGTCCGATCCTTGTAGCAGCGCTTCACCAAGCCCGGTCCCTGCACGAAAAATACATCTTGCCCTGTCCGGCATACATGTCCTCGGCTGTCATAATCGGCTGCATTCCTATCAAATAACGGGTCAATCCCCCGCAGCAGCTCCAGCTCCGGCGCAGTGTAATAATCCGGCTTATCCTTAAAGGCGTTTACCCACATATACACGTCCGGCGGCAGCGCCGCACGCAGCGATTGCAGCGCGGCAAACGCGCTTCGCACCCCGACCGAGCCGACACTGAAAGCGATGCCGCGGCGATGCAGCTCCTGGCATTGGGCGAGAAATTTCGCCTCCTGCGTCTGTCCCGGATGATACGTGACCCAGAAAGCCGCCGTTGCCGGATTCAAGCCGTCTGTCCAGTCGAGCCGGGCGGATAAATTCGTCTGAATCGCCACCTTGTCGATATGCGCCAGCCAGGACAGCTCGACCAGCGCTTCCCGGTACCACGCATGGGTCAGTCCTTCGCCGTACGGATTAAAAAACAGCGACAACGTATGCCCTTCAGCCTCCTGAAGGCGAACCCAGTCCACAAACGCGCGCAGCTGGGCGCGGTCCTTGGCCAACGTCTGGGCGGTGTCCACATTTTTGCTAAACGGGCAGTACGGGCAATCGTAGTTGCAGGACGACAGGCTGCCCCGGTAATAAATCGTCGCCTTCATGCGAAAACAAACCCTTCCATCCGTTCGCGCATGGCCGGAGTAATGAGCCAATCGCCGATCGCATCGGAGTACGCGAGTCCTTCATCCGTCAGCCCCAGTACGCCTGCCTCCAGGACGGCCAGCCCGGCCTGCAGCAGCACGTCCAGCTCCGGCTGATCGTCCAGCGCTTCGCTGCCGAAGCGCGCCCGGTAGCTTGCCAGCTCCAAGCCTTCACGATGCAAGATGGCCTTCAGTACAAATCGGCGCTGCTGCTCCGCCACGCTCAGCTCGATACCGTAGTCCGCGACATCATGCCGCTCGGCCGCCACATAATCGGCGATAATACTCGCCGTAGCTCCCTTGCTGACCGCGTAGCGGGACGCATAATGGAAGCGGCGCGTATACGAGCGGGCGCCGCAGCCAAGCCCGACCATGCCTTCCTCCTGGCAGCCGTAAGGCAGCAGCGCCTTGCCCGAGCCGCTGTCCGCTCTGGCGAACCGGCGCATCGACGACTGCTCGTAACCGGCAGCCTTCAGCCGGTCGCGGGCGGCGCTGTAACAGGCGAGCCGCAGATCCGTTTCCGCGCTGCGCCGAATATCGCCGGGCTTCACAAGCGTATGCTCCCGTGTGTAAAGCGGGTACAGAAAAATTTCCTCCGGCTCATAGGCCAGCGCCCGCTCCAGCGAATACATCCAGGACGCGACCGATTGACCCGGCAGACCATAGATCAGGTCCAGATTCAGCACCGGGAAGCGCTGCGCCTTCAGCAGTTCCAGCGCCCGCTCCACCTCGTGAGGCTTCTGGGGACGATAGATCGCTGCCGCTTCACTTTCGACGAAGCTTTGGATGCCCATGCTGACGCGGTCTACCCGGCGGTCGACGAGCAGCTGCAGCCGTTCGCGGGTGACCGTCTCCGGCGACGTTTCCACCGAAATCGAGGCGCGGTCCGGGTCAAGCCCCATCACCCCCTCGGCGACGTCAAACAACCGCTCCAGCAGCGCAGGCGCAAGCAGCGTAGGCGTCCCGCCGCCGATCGCAAACCGCGCAAACGGCTTATGGGCGACATGCGGCGCCCACTGCCGGGCTTGCCGCTCCAGCGCATCGACATATTGCTCATGGGCGCTTGTCCGCTTGTCCGGCAGCGTAAACAGGTTGCAGAAGCCGCAGCGCGCGCCGCAAAACGGAATATGCATGTACAGAAAAAACGTTTCCGCCGGCTCTCCGCTCCACAGAGTCGACAGCGGCAGCGGGGCGTCAAACTCCCGGTAGCTTGTCTTATGCGGGTACGCATACAGATAGGAGCGGTACGGTTCTGAGCGAAGACCTTCTTTCCACTCCTCAATCGACAGGCCGTCGGTCATCGAGGCTGCCTGCCTGGCATTCAGGGACGGGCTCATCATCCGGCCGTTCACATCCTTTCCGGCGTGAAGCTCACGCCCTTTCGTTTTTCGTTGTCAGTGTCAGGCTCACTACAGCCGGAATTCACGGTACGGAACATTCCAGACGACCTCATGGGCCAGCCGGTGGCCATGGTAGCCGTCCTCGCCGTAAGCGGTGCCGTGATCGGAAAAAACCATGCAAAATACCGGACGCTCGCGTTGCCGGAAGGCGGTAAATAGCCGCCCCAGCTGCCCGTCCGCATAACGCAGCGCCGCCCGCTGGGTGTCCACGGAATCCTGCTTCGCGCCCGGCACAAAATAATGGTTCGGCCCGTGAATCGCCGAGACATTCATAAATAGAAACAGCCGCTCCTGCGGTCCGGCGCGGTCCAGCAGCTTGAGCGCATGATTCACCTGGTGCTCCGTCGAGCGCGGATTCGTCACGCCGAAGGTCATCCGCCAGTAGCTTTCCATGAAATAACCGGGCAGCACCCGCGCGAGCGGCACCTTTTTCGTGAAAAAAATAACGCCGCCGATGCAAATCGTCCGGTAGCCCTCCGCCTGCAGCCCGGACACAAGATCCGGCGTATCAAACAGCCATGTATGCGGATGCGTCGGCAAGCCGGTATTTCGCGAATGAAACAGCCGCACATGCGACGGCTTGTCCGTGTTGGCCGGCGTCGGCAGAAATCCGCCAAAAAATGCATGGTGCGCCGCATACGTGAAGCTGCCCGGCGTATGACGTTTCTCCCACACGCCGTCGCCGCATAGATTCGGACAAAAAGCGGCTTCCAGCATGGCCGCATCATAGCGCAGCGTATCCAGCGTGATCATCAAAAGATCGTGGCTGCCCACGATATCGTTCATATTAGTCGTCAAGCTTCCGACTCCCTTCCTTGGCGATCCGGTGAATCAAGGCCGCTGCGGGGAGCAGCGCTCCTACGGCTTAACAGCTTAACAGCTTAACAGCTTCACAGCTTCACAGCTCCATAACCTCTTAGCTTTCGGTAGGTTAGCTTTAGCCTCCAGGCCTTTCGACTTCTTGGCCTCTTAGCTTCTTGGCCTCACAGCTTCAAGCTTCATGAGCGTCGCCGACTTTGCCTCTCACAGATTCACCGGACGTTTAGCGGCCCATCGCATAGGTTATGCGACTGCCCTGCTCCCTCTCTGCTCCCGCCCAGCCGCTGCAGCTGCCAGGTGTAAGGATCAAATCCGTGGTAGGTCACCCGGTACAGCAAATCGCCGAACGGATTGACGTCCAGCACGTACGGCTGATTCGCATGCGAGCCGCTGCCGAGCAGCACATCAACACCCGCAGACTGCGACTGCGGAAATGCGGCCAGCGCCTGCTCCGCACAGCGCTGGACCGCGGCTTGCACCGCTTCGGGCAAGCCCAGCTCGTGCAGGCTCATCCGCTCGCTGCGCAGATGCAAATTCGTAATCGGCGTGCGGCTGACGCGGGCGACGCTGTGACATGCCTCTCCGCCTACGACCAGCTGTCGGATATCAAAGGTCCGGTCGTCATAGGATGCCTTGGCCATCCATTGCTCGACATGAGCGCCGTGACCCAGCAGCCAGTCAAGAAGCAGACGGATCGTCGCGGAGTCCGTGTAACGGCGCGGCTTGATCGCATTGTAAAACAGCGGCGGTCGCGTCACCTGACGCTCGACGCCAAGCGTCGTCACCGCCACCTCCGCGCCGGTCGCCGGATGCAGCTGGTACGCCACCACCCCGCAGGCGCCGGAACCGGCCGCCAGCTTCACAAATACCCGATGCAGCCGCTGCGCCCGCATCGCCTCCTGCAGCGCGGCATAGCCGGTCAGCGCTGCCGCCGTTGCAAGCGGCCGGGGAACCGGCACGCCTGCCTCGGTCAACACGCGGCTTGTATGCCGCTTGTCAAACATCGCCGCCAGCTCGGCAGGCGGGTGATGCCAGCGGGCGGACGGCAGCCGGTCAGCCAACTGCTCCAGCCGGGCGAGCAGCCGCCCGTAGCCGCGAAACCATTGGGACGGATGCACGAGCCGTCCCCGCTGCTCTATCAGCGCCCGCGCCGAACGGGCGGACAGCGGCTGCGGATCGGCTGCGCCTATATAGGGCAGCAGCCGATCATCCTGCTCGTCGCGCTGGCTGTCAGGCGCGCCAAGCGCGATCAGCTCGCGTTCGACCGCAAAGTCCTCGCCAGGCGAATCGAGCCGGATATACAGCGATCCGTCCGGGCCAGGAGCGGAGCAAGCGTCCGCACCCCATCCGTTTCCCTCCGTCAGCCGCCCGGCTCTCTCCACTTCCCGTTCGCTTCCCTCAGCCAGTCGCCCGGCTCTCTCCACTTCCCATCCGCCAACCGCCGACAGCTCATCGGCCAGACGCGGCAGCGCATCGCTGTCCTGCAGCAGCTCCAGGTACGAGACGACGCGGGCGGGCGGCAAGCCGAGCTTCGCGCGAGCTTCCTGCAAGCCTGCCGTACGCCGGTTGTCCGGATTGCCGATCAGCAGCATCTGATGCATCGTTATTCTGTCAACGCCGGATACCGGTAATCGTCTTCTTCGGCATCCTGCTGGTCGCTGACATCAACCGACAGTCCTGACTGCTGCCAGCGTGCAACCATGTCATCCGTCATATAATGATAGCTCAGATCCAAATGCTGCAGCTTGCGCACCGCTTCGCTTTCCAGCAGCGCAGCGGCGCCTTTGTCCGTCAGCGTGCCCATTGACAGGTCCAACGTATGAAGCTGCTCCACAATCGGAGCGGTTGCCAGTGCGATCGCGATTTCATCTTGAATTTCGCTGTCCTTCAAGCCAAGATACGTCAGCTTGGGGAACTTGCCCGGCTCGATCAGCGGCAGCACATCGTCCAGCCCGCCGTTAAAGCCGTAACCCTCCACGCCGAGATACAGCTCCAGCTTCGTCAGCGCCGGGAACTGCCCGTTCGCGATGGCGGCCAGCACGTCGCGGCTCAAGCCGCCACAAATAATAACCAGCTCCTCAAGCTTGTCATGCGCTGCGGGCGAAAGCTCCAAACCCGTGCTTCCCTTAATCGTCAAGGAGGTCAGCTCCGGAAAGGCGGTCAGCAGCGACCCCAGATTCGATTGCATAATCCAGGAAACCTCACATTCCTCAAAGCCCATGTCACCGATAAACAGCTTGCGGAGCTTCGGGAATTGTTCCTTCAAGCGGATTAGCGCTTCGACCGTCTCTGACGAGTCATTTTCATAGGCTCCACCCCAATCCCCGATAATGAGACTGGTCAGCTCCCCGCGATCCGGTCCTGCCGCCAGTTGCTCCAGCTGCGTGCTTAACTTCTGGCCATCCTCATACTGATCATAGTCGATCGAAAGTTTCACTTGGCTCACGTCCGTTCCTCCCTGCCATATCTTGTATGAATCCTCTTACAACTTCTACTATATACGATTCAAAAAAAGGAGTGCAACTGTTCGGAGGCGACAAAGGTCTTGTCCCTGCACACGCGTCTGCTTCTCCGCTACACCTGCCTTTTCTTTGAAAGAGCCCCTTTCATGCCGATGGATGTGGCAGAGAGCCATGGCGGTTTTCTGCGATAGCTCTGTCGTACCTCTGCCGTAGCATGGTCGGCAACTTGCCAGCGGGTCGCGTCTAGCGGGAATAGGGAAGCAGACGATTCAACTTTGATTCAACACTAATTCAACAATTGAATCAACAAATGCTTCAACAAATGAGTAAGGCAGGTCAACTGAATGCCCTCAGAGAGGATTGTCCGCTGACAGAGGACTCTTTCAATGATTTGTCTTTCGTAAAGTGGACATTGGGCAACTCCTTTTTTACCGGGTAGGGATGCATTTGAACTCTAGATATTGACGCTTCAGATTCGCAAGAGGCTAGATATGGTCTAGATTTGGACAGGCGGGCGGCTGGAGAAGGGAGAGAAAATGTCCATCCTTTAAAAGACATGTGTCCACTAAGCGAAGACACGAGCACACCAAAAAATACGCTTGTTGAAGCTTGAGCCATCCGAATCTAATGAAGTCAAGCGCCCACGAAGAAGCCCGATGTACAACCCAAAGAGGCCCGCCCATATTTACGGGCCGACCTGATCCTCAGCTTACCCTGTTGGTTTACCCTAACAGCCCCGATCAGCTTTCCAACAGCGGTTGTCAGCTTTCCAACAGCGGTTGTCAGCCTTCCAGCAGCGGCTGTCCGACATATTCACCCTCGCGCAGCCCGCGAGGGCAAGCAAACATCGCACTTGCGACAGGGGCAACATATTCGTTCAGCGCATCCTGGTTTTGCATCAGCCGCAGCATCGGAATGAACTGCTCCTCCGGATTGCGCTGGTAGCTGAGGAACAGCAGCCCGGCATCCATATGACCGGTGCGGGGGTCTATCCCGTCCGTATACGAATAGGCGCGGCGATGAATTTGCTGGCGCGATTGCTTCGCGAGCTGCACATGGGAGTTGGCCGGCTGCTGCGCCTCATCCACCTTGTCGAATTCCTGCTGCTTCCCGTAGGCCGCGCCCGAGTCCTTGTACCGCCCGAACGTATCCTCCTGGTCGGACAGCGGCGTCCGGTCCCACACCTCCAGCAGCATCCGGATTTTTCGGTACGCCATATACGAGCCGCCCGCCATCCAGCCCGGCTCGTCCGCTCCGGCCCACACAATGTCCTTGTAGCCTTCCGCATGATCATGCAAGGCGTTGGCCGTACCGTCCTTGAAGCCGAATAAATTACGCGGCGTTTTGCCTGCCGTGGCGCTGATGAAGCCTTCCTGCAGCCATTTGAGCGAGGCATAGCCGGTGGACAACCGAATCAGATTACGCACAGCGTGAAAAGCGACCTGCTGATCGTCGGCGCATACTTGCACGCACACATCGCCGCCTGACAGCGACGAGTCCAGGCTTTCCCGCGCCATTCGGGGAATATCCCGCAAATAACGGGGCGACTGGGCGGCCAAGCCGTAACGGTCCTTCCCGTCGAGACTGAACAGCGTTGGGCCGAAGCCAAACGTCACCGTCAGCCGAGCGGCAGGCAAATCCGCCGTCTCCCCCGTATCGCTGGGCGGCAGCAGCTTGTTGTCGCCCGACTGCATCGTTCCCCCGCGGGTCGTCAGATCGGTAAACCGGGTCCAGTCGCGGAACAGCCGGATGATTCCGGCTCGGTCAGCGGCTGTCAGCCGAAAGCTGGCGAGATACATATACGTCTGCTGCGGCGTAATAATGCCGGCCTGATGCTCGCCATACAGCGGAATTTGCGCAGCTTCGCCTGCTTTCGGCGTCGTCTCCGCCTCCTGGCGGAAGCCGCCCAGCATCGCCCCCACACCGGCGGCTCCCAGCGCAAGGCCCGATCCGGCGACAGCGGACCATTTCAGAAATTCACGGCGCGATAATCCGGCTTGTCTTGATGTCGGTTCCATTAGCTGTGCCTCCTCCGGCTGCTACAGCAACGTAGCGGACTGGTTCATCAGGGTGGACAGCTGTCCGAGCTGGTCGCTGATTTGCCGGATTTGCTCCGTCGTCAGCTTGTCATACGTCATATATTGACCGTCCTTCTGGTAGTTCATCAGCATCGCTTCCATTGCCATAAACTGCTTGTCGAGCCGGTTGCCCAGCTCCGGATTTTTCTCGTTCAAGGCCGGGATAATCGCCAAATATACGGTTTTCGAGCCGTTCACATTCGCTGCGAGATCCACTAGGTCCGTGCGCGAGTACAGCTCCTCTTCACCGGTAATTTTCGACGTAGCCGCTTCGTTCAGCAGCTCCATTGCGCCTGCGACCATCGCCTTCGGCTCCAGCTTGAGCGACTTGATCTGCTTCTGCAGCTCCTCGGTATCGGCAATGAGCTGATCCGCGTATTTTTCCTGGCCTGCAAGCGACTTGTCCGCCCACAGCGCGCGTTCAATCCGGTGGTAGCCGGTCCATTCCGCCTCATTGTCCACATCGGCCAGACGGGCGTCGATTTTCGGATCAAGTTCGCCGAAGCTTTCGGCAATCGGCTCGATCGTTTCGAAGTACACCCGCGCCTTCACGTATTCCTGCTTGGCCAGCTCGATGTTGCCTGCCTTGACGGCGGCAGCGAACGTTTTTGTTCCGGCGGCCAGCTTGTCCGCATAATCGTCCACGAACACCTTGTAATTGGCGACCGCCTTGTTCAGCAGCTCCGACGTGCTCGCTGTCGTCACCTTCGCGTTTTGCAGCTTGACCAGCGACTCCTGAAATTTCTCGGCCGTCACGGTTAGGGCGGGGAAATCGACCTTATCGAAAGCTGATGCGGAGAAAATCGGCATTTCATATTTCTCTACCTCTGTATATTCGAGCGGGAACGTCTGGCGCACCGTGTGCTCATACGAAATCCAGATGTCATTGATTGATTTGCCCAGACGTTTGACTTCAGCCGCATCCTGTTTTTTGATAGCCTCTTGCAGCTTGGTAGCTTCCGCCTGCAGCTTGGCTGTGCCTTGCTGAATCGGGCTTTTGGCGTCGGCCGCAGGAGCGGGAGCGGCTGCCTGCTCCTGCGGAGCTTTGGCCGGAGCCGACGCTCCTTCCTTTTGCGCGGGCGCTGCAGGTGCAGCAGGTGCGTTCGTGCAGGCGCTGAGCAGCAGCAGACCGGCAAGCGAAGCGGATGCAAGTGTTGCAAATGGTTTTAACATGGTCATCATTCCTCCGTTAATGGCGGATGTCCGCCTGTAGCTTATGAACTTATTGGAAAGCCGTTCCGTTTGCGGGCAAGCCGCTGTGCTGCAAGGACCGTAAGGCCTGTAACAGCAACGAGCAGCTGCGGCAAAGTGCTGTACCAGGACGGATACAAGCTGATCGACACCAGCTCAGGCAAATAATCCTGCATCGTCGTCGGCAGCACACCGGCCATCTGCAGGCTGTGAATACCGGACCCCATAAATTTGAAGCATAAATAAAACACGATGATGCTTGACAGCAGAAACACCGGACGTACCGGAAGTCGTGCGCCCGCTTTAAGCATAACGACGGCGCCGACCGCCAGCGTGCCGAAGCCGACGGCGATTCCGGCCGCCAGCTCGCCTCCGGACATTTTACCGGCCATGCCGACCAGAAAAATGACGGTCTCCAGCCCTTCGCGGACAACTGCAAACAAAGCAAGCAGCGCCAAACTGGTTAGCTTCCCGCCGGACAACGCCTGCTCGCTTCGGGAAGCAAGCATCCGGTTCCAGCGCTGTACGTCGGCATGGCGGTGGAGCCAATGGCTGACGTACAGTAGCAGCACGCTGGCGAGCACTCCGGTCCAGCCGTTGATCAGCGAGTTGTTGCGGCCAAAGGCGTCCGATGACATAAACAAGACGACCCCGAAGCCGACGCCGACGCTGATCAGTACCCCTGCCGCCGTCCCTCCGGCTACCCACCGCCTGCCGGCCGCAGAGCCGGACTTGCCCGCATACAGCATCAGCGCGCCGATCACAAGCAGCGCCTCCAGCCCTTCCCGAATCGGGATCAGCGCAGCATCCCACCAGGAATATTGCGCTCCGGCCAACGGAGCAAGCGCGGCGATCATCCGCTCGGCGACTTCCTTCGCCTGAGAACGCTTGTCTGGACTTGTCAGATAGGCGTCCAGCAGCACCAGATCGCGCTCGGACGCGTTATACACGCTTTGCGACTGGCTGACGATATCCCCTTCTACGGACAGCCATTGCTGCTGCAGCCGCTTGATCTCGGCATGCGCCTCCGTCCATTGCTCCCGCTCAATAAGGGTCGCCGCACCCCTGAGCTTGAGCATGTACGCATCCAGTGTCATCTGCCGCTTTCCGTCATTGTCGATATAAGCGCCGTCGCGGTAATTCACCAAGGAAAACAACAGCGTATCGGTAATCTCCCTCGCTTTAGCGATATCCTGATTGAGCAGCGACAAGGATAACCCGGCAACCTGCGTATCAATCTCCAGCGCCAGCGGCAGCGAAGCCTGCTTGACGGCCGCTTTGTGGGTCGTCCACCATCGCTTCATGGTGCTGAACGTACGGGCTGCCTGATCCGTCTCGCCCCGCTCCAACGAACCCTTCAACTGTTCGGCAAGCGTCACGACTCCGGCTGCATCCACCGGCGGCGATACCGCAGACGCAGCCTGCGATTGGGCATCAGCCATAAAAAAAAGGCCTGATGCCATCAACCACGCACAAATTGCCGAGAGCAGCCAGCGCCGAGCTGGACAGTCTGGGCCCCACATAGGCTCATCCCCTTATCACCTTCACTATTTAATTGAAAATGATTCTCATTATTACAAATGAATTATAGGATGGCCCCTTGCTCTTGTCAATGGCGAAATGATGACAAACCTAACGAAAAGCGGACCTGCGTCCAGGTTCCCGCAAGTCCGTTTCAATCCTTTTCATTCCCTCCGTCCCCCGTCTCCTCAGCCAGCCGAGCTGCCGGTCGCCCGCAGCGCCTGTCCGCAGCGCGGACAATAACGTGTTTCCGGCGGGCATAACGTGCCGCAGGCTTCGCATTCCAGCAGCTGCGGGCGTACCTTCTCCGCCTCCCCGCCGACTGTGCGGTCCGCGCTGAACGCCGGATTCAGCTCCGCCAGCGCTCGCAGCTCCTCCCGCGAGCCGGAGCGGATCAGCCACAGCAGCAGCAGCACGCCCAGTACGCCTGCGCCGCCCATAACGGCAATCCGCAGCAGCACGCTTTCCAGATGGTAGTCCCACAGTGTATGCAGCACGATGCTGGCAGCCAGCAGCCCGGCCATTTTCATCCAGGCAGCCGCTCGCCCCCGCTGCCCCGCCGTCCGGCTCCTGGCTGCACCGGCCCAAATGCCGACAGCTGCGATTGCAGTCCACGTGCCGTGACCGAACGGCGACAGCAGCGTGCGAACCCACAGCACGGCCAGCATGCTGCCGGTCGAGCTTGCAGTTAGAAACCGCCAGCCGTAAATCATGCTTTCCAGCGCCGCAAACCCCATGCCGACGGCTGCTCCGAACACGACGCCATCCATGCGAAACCGCTGCTGCCGCCCCCGCAGAAATACATAGACGACCAGCAGCTTGCACGCTTCCTCAATAAGCGCGACCCCCAGCGGCAGCTGGAGCCGGGACAACGAAGCCGCAGCCGTCTCCACGGCCGGAAACAGCAGGCGCTGCTCCAGCAGCAGCGCCAGCGGCACCGCAAGCGCCGCCGATGCGGCAAACGCCGTAGCGAGACGGGCCAGCCGGTAGCCAAGCAGTTGGGAGCCGCGCGCGTAGGCGACAAAAACAACCGGACCGGTCAGTCCCCCGGTCAGCAATACTGCATACACCCAAACGGCCCCGTCCAGCCACGCCGCCAACAGTGTCGTCGCCAGAAATAAGCCGCCCATCACCAGCAGCGCATCAATCCAGCGCTGCTGGTGCGGCAGCGGCGGCCGCTCGACCGGCGACGCGCCAGTACCCGATCCGCTGGCGGCCTGCGCTCGGCCCGGCTCAGCGGGATCCTCCCACCGTCGGCTCGCCTTCTCCGCCAGCTCCGGTCTGCGGATGCGCAGCGCCGCCAGAAACTGCGTCCGTATAGGCGCGTACTGCTGCAGCAAAAATCCGAACTCCTCCCGCCCCATGACGAGGAGCTGGCCTTCGTCCAGCGCAGTAATGGTTGCGATGCATGGAATATCAGCTAACAGCGAAATTTCTCCGAAAAAATCGCCTTGTCGCAGCACGGCAAGCCGCTTGCCGCCTGCGCGCACCTCGAAGCTTCCCGCCCCGACGGTGTAAAACGCCTGTCCTTCCTCCCCTTCACTTACAATGACCTCTCCCGGTTTAACCGTGCGCAGCGTCGTAATTTCGGCCAGCCCTCGCAGCTCCGAATCCGGAATCGCGGACCAGATCGAGGCCTTGCCCAACGAGCCGTGAATGCTGCGGATTCTCGCTCCGAAGGTCATACGCTCATGGAAAGCCGGACTGGAGGCGGACAACGCGGCGAACGCTGTCCGGTCGAGCCGCAGCGCGGTTACCTCGCCGGCAGCAGTCACCGTCGCTGTACGCCGTTCACTGGAAAGCAGCGCAATTTCACCGATCAGCGCCCCTGCCCCCAGCACAGCCAGCAGTACGCTGGAGCCGTTCAGTCCGCGCGCCGTCACCTGCACCTCGCCGGACATGATAAACAGACAGTGATCACCGGCTGCCCCTTCCCGGATCAGGACTTCGCCAGGCTCGTAGCTCGCCTGACTCATCGTTGCCGCTGCGGCTGCCAGCTCCTGCTCCGGCAAGCCCTGCAGCAGCGAATGCTCGCGCAGCAGCTCAACAATTTGCTCACTCATCCTCAACCAACCTCTCTCTCCGAGCGTTCCCATACGCAAACGGGAACCCGCTCCGGCAGGTTCCCGTCCCTTCCTGACTATGCACTTGTATTATCGCATATTGCCGATAATGCTGCTGCGCGCGTCTTGTATTTTTTTCGCCGAATTCGTGATGATCTCAAAGGATTCGGTGCGCTTGTTTGCCAAGCTTTGCATCCTAAGCATATCCATCTGCTGCGCGCTGTTCAGCGAATCAATCTTGCCGCGAACCTGTTCAATCGCTATCTCCAGATCCCCGGCAGTCGCTACGGCCCTTAGCCCATTCGTACTCAGCTGATTTTTGATGCCCTCGGGCAAATTGACCGGCTTTTTAGAATCCGTACCATCGGGCCGTAAGTTTTTCAGCTCATTAAGCAGCGTATTCATTTTTTGAATATCCGCATTGCGAGCCTCAATCGTAGCCATCTGCGTCTTGATCTGATCCTCCATCAATTTGGCCCGCTCCGACTGCACCGCCATCAGCGCAGTTTCAAGATCCACCGTCTTGAGATCCGCTCCAGCCCCCACCGCGTTGCTCGTGCCTTGCCCAAGCGCCTGCTTGACGGAGCTGTAAGCCGTATCATTCAGCATGATGCCCGCACCGGCCGCTACGCCAAGCAGCAGCGCTCCAATTGTACCTGCAATCGTCTTCTTATTCATGTGAAAGCCCCCCGAAAGCTGATTTGGTTGTCGATGTCCACAGTATTCCGTACTTCTGTGACTACTGCCTCATCTTATCATACAGCTTTCCGGATTACTGTAGCTTCTCACACAAAATGCAAGCTTTAGGCACCCGACCACGCTATGCTTCAGGTCAGCCGGTCAGCCCGGCGCTGCGCTGCGGGATGAAGAAGGCCTGCTCCACATCGTTTGCAGACAACGGGCGGCTATAATAATAGCCCTGAATTTCCTTGCAGTCGTTCACCATTAAAATATCGAGCTGCTCCTTCGTTTCGATGCCTTCCGCGATAACCTCCATATCCAGATTTTGCGCCATCGCAATAATGGTCGCCACAATCGCTTTGTCATTATGATTGGACGCAATATCCTGAATAAAGGAACGATCAATTTTCAGCTTATGGATCGGGAACAGCTTCAGATAGCTGAGCGAGCTGTAGCCCGTCCCGAAATCGTCCAGACTGATCCGGACGCCCAGCTTGGTCAGCTCATTCAAAATCTGAATGGACACCGAAGGGTCCATCATCATGCTTTCCGTAATTTCCAATTCCAGAAACTCGGGGCTGAGGCCCGTTTCCTGCAAAATTTGCCGGACATAGCCGACCAGATTCGTTTGGTGAAATTGCTGGGAGGAAAGGTTGACCGACACCGGTATAAGCGGCCCCCCGTCATCATGCCACAGCCGCATCTGCCGGCAAGCCTCGCCCAGCACCCAGGCGCCGATTTCATTAATCATGCCCGTCTCCTCGGCGATCGGAATAAACGTTCCGGGCGAAATGACGCCCCGCTCCGGATGCTTCCACCGGACCAGCGCCTCGACGCCGATCATGGCCCCGTCCTGGGCCCTGATTTGCGGCTGGTACTGAAGAAACAGCTCCTTGCGCTCGAGCGCCTTGCGCAGCTCGCGCTCCAGCTCGATTTTTTCCTGCAGCTCCGCGTACAGCTCATTGTTATAGAAATGGTAGCGGTTTTTGCCCTTCTTTTTCACCTCGTACATCGCCGTATCTGCATTTTTCAACAGCTCCAGCGCTGTTTGCCCATGCTCCGGAAACAAGGCAATGCCGATGCTCGCCGTTACATAAAAATCATTTTCCTTCAGCCGGTACGGCAGCTGCAAATCCGTAATGATGCGCCCGGCCAGCTCAGCCGCCGCTTCCTCACTCGTATTTTCCATCAGCAGCGTAAATTCGTCGCCCCCGATCCTGGCCAGCACCGCATGTCGGCCGGCGACGGTTTTGCTGATCCGTTGACTCATTTCGCACAGGAACATGTCGCCATACGTATGGCCGAGCGAGTCGTTAATGTTTTTGAAACGGTCAAAATCCATGACCATCACCGCGAAGCGCACGCCGTTCTCCTGCGCAGCTGCGAGCGCCAGCTCCAGCTCCTGGTTGAATTTCCTGCGGTTGGGCAGCCCCGTCAGCTCGTCATGAAACGCCAGATGATGAATCTGCTCCTTGGCCTGCTTCTCCTCCGAAATGTTGCGGATAATAATATAATGCCCGACCAGACTGCCTCCGATTTCCAGCGGCACATTCATCACATGCAGATCAACTCGCTCGCCTGATGTCGTTTGAATCTTGGTTTCGTAGCTGTGCTTTTCCCCGCTGGTGCGAGCCGACGAATCCAGCATCTCAAGCGCCTTCGATTTATATTCCCCGGTAAGCGCATGAACGAATTCCTCCAGCGGGCGGTGAACGAAGACGGAGCTGTCTACACCCACGATGCGGGAAACCGCCGGATTCACGGCCAAAATCCGAAGCCCCAGGTCAACCGTAATAATGCCGTCCTTGTTGTTGTCATGCAAAGACTTGTACATATTTTGATTTTCAATTAAAACAAGCTCCTGCTTTTCGAACCTTCTGGACAATAACAAGCCGAGCAGGGAAAGTCCGAGCGCAATCACCGTGCCGAACGCAATCAGATAGGCAAGCGACTTGGGATCAAGCTGCGTCGGAGAGAAGCGGGCCGCCTTCTCGCCCAGATGAAATTCCGCCGCCCCCATGCCCGTGTAATGCATCCCGGCAATCGCCGCGCCCATCAGAAGACCGCTGCCAAGCTTCTTCCAGCCTTCCCCGCGCCTGTCCTCCCGGCGAAAATAAAAAGACAGCGCCAGCGCCGCAAGCGAAGCGAAAATCGCGATCAGCACGGAAAGCGCAACGAGCCCGCTATGGTAGGTAATGTCAACCTGCATGGCCGCCATCCCGATATAATGCATCGCGACAATGCCGCTTGCCATCAGCAGGCCGCCTATCAGCCAGCGCTGCCAGGTGACCTGCGGCGTCGCCACCGTATATAACGCGACCCAGGAGGCCGCGATGGCCGCGACGACCGATATAAAGACAATCAGCGAATCGTAGGCGACCGGAATCGGCAGTGAAAATGCCAGCATGCCGACAAAATGCATCGACCAGATTCCCAGTCCCATCGCGGCCGCGCCGATCGTCATCCAGATATGCCGCGTCCGGGAGCGCGCTTGACTGAGACTTCCCGCCAGGTGAAGCACCGTATAGGAGGTTAACACCGCAACGATATACGAAAATACAATAAGCTCCCAATCATAGGAGCCGTGAATATGTTCCATCGAGTTCCCTCTCTTCATTTGTCTGCCACTCTATCATAATTGCATTTGACCAAAATTGCCAATTGAAATAGGCCCGCTAGCACAATTTTATTTCCCCTTGCGGTAGTACAATGGGGCATGTCCGGTAACGGACTTGAACACGCGGCCAAAATGCGTGACACTGCCGAAGCCTACCTTTTTCGCAATCAGGCTGACTGGCCAGGACGATTGCTCCAGCAGCTTGGTCGCCTCCTTCACCCGGACGCTGTTCACGTATTCCACAAAGGTAAAGCCCGTCGCCTCCTTGAAAAAACGGCTGACATAATACGGACTGACGTAAAACGTTTCGGCCAGCAGCGGGAGCGACAGACTCTGCATGTAGTGAACGTTAATGTACCGGACAATCTCGGACATCCGCTCATGCATAGGGCCGGGCGCTTCAAGCGGCTCCATCCGGTGCTGGCGGACATGTCGGCAGCAGATGATCAGCAGCTGCAAAACCAGCGTTTGCGCGTACATCTCGAAGCCTGACTTTCGCTCACGCATCTCCTGTACAGCCGTCCGGGTCAGCGCCTCGATGGCCAGCCTGTCCTGCAGCGCGCAGCGCACAACCAGGTAGTCCTGCTCGAACAGCGGCTGCAGCGCTTCCCGATAGGAGCCGTTTACCGAAGCCAGGTAGCTTTCATGGATATTGACGATAAACCGTTCATGCTCGGGTTGGTCGGCATTCGTCGTCCGATGCAAAATACTCGGAGAAATCATCACGACATCGCCCTCGCCGATGACAATCGTCCGGTCCTGAATAAAAAACGTCCGCCTGCCTGACATCAAGTAATAAATTTCATAGGTGCTATGAAAATGATTGGCCGGCATATGATGGCTAAGCGCCTCCCGGTGGGAAACCGAAAAGGTATCCAGGCCATTCTCATAATGTACATATCCCATCCGCTTCGCCCCTCTGTGCGTGCTCTTTCTTGATCTCTATTATACGCTCTCTTTATAATTCCGCAAAATATAAGAGGAACTTGCGTTTTACCGCAAAATATGTACATTTTTTCGTGCTACGATACAGATATCAATCACGAGGAGGAATATCCACAATGTCTACATCCCAATCCGGCGCCGCCACAACGGCCCAGCAATCCCTTACCCCCATCCAATGGGCGGAAAAAGCCTGCCAGGCGCTTATGTTCAAGTTCGAGCCGGAGCAGCTTCCGCCAGACCGGTTCCACTATCATCAGGGCGTGTTTTTGTCCGGCATGGAGAAGTGCTGGCGTGCGACCGGCAATTCCGTCTACTATGACTATATCAAGCGGTGGGTGGACAGCCAGATTCTCGCTGACGGCAGCATCAAGAAATATAATGCCGATGAGCTGGACGATATCCAGCCTGGCGTACTGCTGTTTAACCTGCTGGAGCAAACGGGAGACGAGCGGTACAAGACAGCGCTGCATACACTCGTGCCGCTGCTTCGCGCCTGGAGAACGAATCCGTCGGGCGGATTCTGGCATAAAGGCCGCTATCCGAACCAAATGTGGCTCGACAGCTTGTACATGGCCGGACCGATTGCCGTCCAGTTCGGCAAAACGTTTGGCGAAAGCGATTATTTCGACATGATGACGTACCAGGCGCTTCTGATGGCGAAGCATACGAAGGACCCTGTAACAGGCCTGCTGTATCACGGCTGGGATGAGTCGAAAGCTACGCCTTGGTCTGATCCGGTTACAGGCTTGGCGCCGGAGTTCTGGGGCCGCGCCATCGGCTGGTATCCGGTTGCCCTGCTGGAGATGTTCGAGCATCTGCCGGAGGATCATGCCGACAAAGCGGAGCTGGTCGGTATCATCCAGGAGCTGCTGATCACGCTGACAAAATACCAGGATGAGGCGACCGGCTTGTGGTATCAGGTCATCGACAAAGTCGACCAGCCGGACAATTGGCTGGAAAGCTCCTGCACCGCCCTGTTTGCCCATGCGATCGCCAAGGCGGTTCGATTCGGCCATCTGGACGCCAGCTATTTGAAGTACGCCTGGAAAGGCTACCAGGGCGTGATTGATACACTCACGTTCGATGAAAACGGCCATGTCGTCATCGGCAACATCTGCATCGGCACAGGAATCGGAGACTACGCTCACTATATCGCCCGTCCGACCAGCGAAAATGACCTGCACGGCGCAGGCGCCTTTATTCTGATGTGCGCCGAGATGGCGCAGGCAGCCGCTGACCGCTAAGCTCGACAAGCAAGCCCCGAGCCCGAACACATAAAGCAGCCCGTCTGCACAACGTTTCGAAACGTTGTGCAGACGGGCTGCTTCAAGTTAAACAGACGCCAGATACAGGTCGAACCAGCCCTTGATGCGCTGCAGCCGCTCTACCCGCAGCGACGGCTTCCCGCTTTTGAGCAGCGTATGATTCGCTCCCGGGAACCGGACAAGCTGCGTCGTCTTGCCGAGCCGCTTGAGGGCGACATACAGCTGCTCGGCCTGCTCAATCGGGCAGCGCATATCCTGCTCGCCGTGCAGCAGCAGCAGCGGCGTCTCGATCTGCTTGACATAAGCAAGCGGCGACCGCTGCCACAGCTTCTCGGCGTCCTCCCAGGGCGTGCCTCCGACTTCACTTTCCGTATACGCGATGCCGATATCGCTCATGCCGTACAAGGACAGCCAATTCGAGATGGAGCGCTGGCTGACGGCTGCCCGGAACCTGGAGGTTTGGCCGACAGTCCAATTCGTAAGAAAGCCGCCGTAGCTGCCGCCGGTGACGCCGAGCCGATCCCTGTCGATCCACGCGTGGTCCGCCAGCACGGCGTCAAGCGTCTCCATCAAATCCAGATAGTCGCGGCCTCCCACATCGCCGCGGCTCGCGTCGGCGAACGCCTGCCCGTAGCCGAAGCTGCCGCGCGGGTTGACAGTCAAAATTCCGTACCCCGCAGAAGCCAGCAGCTGGAATTCATGGCTGAAGTTGTTCGCATACATCGCATGCGGTCCGCCATGAATTTGCAAGAGCAGCGGGTAAGTGCGGCCGGGCTCCATCCCGGCAGGCTTCATCAGCCAGCCCTGAACGGCCCAGCCGTCGCTTGTCTCGGTCCAGAGCGGCTCGGGGCGAACGATATCCAGACCGCTCAGCAGCTCTTCATTAACTGCCGTCAACCGCCGCTCTCCGCCGTCCGTCAGGTCGATCCGATACAGTTCGCCGGGATTCGCAGAGCTCGTCGACGCGATCACGGCCGTGCGGCGGTCGGACGTCAACGCCAGCTGGTACACGTCCCGCTCCCCAGCGGTGATCGCTTCCAGCTGCCCGGCTGCCGTAAGCCGGTACATGTGGACGTTGCCCTCGCAGGAGCCGAGCAAGTAAAGCTCCTCCTCGCCGCCTTCCAGCAGCGGAGGCGGCCCGCCGCTATCCTTCATATCGCTCAACGCGAAGTTGCCGAGCTGCACCTTCGAATCGCCCGTCAGCCGAGCCGGCTTGCCGCCGGAGCGCGGTACGCGGTACACCTCGTTTGCGGTCGCGCTGCCGCAGCTCCGGTCGTTGCCGATCAGCAGCAGCCCCGCCCCGTCCCGCGTATACAGCGCCTGGCTGATGCTGAGCGTAGAGTCGGTCAGCTTCCGCAGCCCCCCGTCAGCAAGCGACAGCTCGCAGATGTCCAGCTTGTCGCTCAAGTCCGGGTCCTGCTGAGGGTCGTCCGTCAGCTTGGCGAGAAACGCCAGCGAGGCGGAATCCGGCGACCAGCAGGGCTGCCCGGCGTCGAAGCCGCCCGAGGTCAGCTGCCGCACCGTGCCGCTGCCCGGCTCCAGCAGGAACAGCTGGCTGCGCTTGCCGTCCCACAGCCCAAGCCCTTCGGACTTGGGCGTCGTGCGGTCCATCACCTTGACCGCCGCATGCTGTCGCTCGTCGCCGGCCACTCTCGCCGTGAAGGCGATGAATTTGCCGCATGGCGACCAGACATAGTGGCCGACGCGGTCCTCCTCCCGGGTCAGCCGCCGGGCCTCGCCGCCGCGCGAGGCGATCAGCCACAGCTGCTTGCCCTGCGCGCCGCGCCGCAGAAACGTCAGCGCTGCGCCGTCCGGCGACCAGGCCGGCGCCTCATCCTTGTCGCCGCAGGTGAACGGGCGGTCGCCGCTCCCGTCCAGCTCGATCAGCCGAATGTGCGTGCGGTAGTCGTCGCGCTCCGCATCAATCCCCTTGAGCACGTAAGCGACGGCGCCCGTAACCGGACATACCGCCGGGTCACTCACCCATTGGTACCGGTACAGATCGTCGGCCCGCACGGGCCGCTTCATTCCTTTTTCCTCCACGCCTGCATCCTCCTTGTCCGCCTGCCGTTGATGCCTATCCCCTGGTGCTCTATGCCCGTATGCTGCGGCGAGCGCGCTAACGCTAGGTCTGCACCGCGCGGATGAAGCTTTCCGCAGGCGTACATTGCCGCAGCGCTTGCTCCAGATCCGCCACGATGTCGTCCGCCTCCTCCAGCCCGACCGACAAACGGATCAATCCGTCGGAAATGCCGAACTTTTCCCGTTCCTCCGCTGGAATCGAGAAATGCGTCATCGTGGCCGGATGCTGTACCAGCGTCTCGGGATCGCCAAGGCTGAACGAAATGAGCGCTAGCCGCAGCGCGTTAATAAACGTCTTGCCCGCCTCCAGGCCGCCCTTCACCTCAAAGGAGACGATCCCGCCCATTCCCTTCATCTGCTGCCTGGCCAGCTCATGCTGCGGATGCTCCGGCAAGCCGGGGTAGTAAACGCAGGCGACCTGGGGATGGCTCTGCAAGAAGGACGCCACCTTCATCGCATGGTCGCAATGGGCGCGCACTCGAAGCCCCAGCGTTTTCAGACCGCGCAGAATAAGAAATGAATCCCAGGCGCTCAACTGCTGCCCGAGATCACCGGCAATCCGCTTGCGAATAAAGTCGATGGTCTCCTGCTTGCCGACGACGAAGCCGGCCAGCACATCCCCGTGACCGTTCAAATATTTGGTCGCGCTGTGCACGACCAGATCGGCTCCAAGCTCAAGGGGCCGCTGCAGGTAAGGCGTCATAAACGTGTTGTCCACGATCAGCGGCACGCCGTATTCGCGAGCGACCCGCGAAAGCATGCGCAGATCGAGCACGGTCAGCCTCGGGTTTGACGGCGTCTCGACGTAAATCGCTTTCGTCGTCGTCTTCATCGCGCTTCGCACCGCCGCCTCGTCCGTGCAATCCGCAAAGTCAAAGCCAATGCCAAAGCGCGGCGCCAGCTGGGTGACAAAATTGTAGGTGCCGCCATAGACGTCGCGGGTGACAACCGCGTGATCGCCATGCTGCAGCACGGCAAGCAGCGCCGCCGAGATGGCCGCCATGCCGCTGCTAAGCCCGATGCTGGCCTCTCCGCCTTCCAGCTCCGCGATCTTCTTCTCCAGCCCCTGAGTCGTCGGATTGCCGTAGCGGCCGTAGTACGTCCCCTTCAGCTCGCCCGACACAACGGCAGCCGCCGTCTCCACATCCGGGAACGCGTAGGCGACGGCCGGTACGATAGACGGGCAGATGGCGCCGGATGTATAATCCGGCGTCTGTGCGGCATGAATGGCGCGGGTATCGAAGCTCCAATCGTTCCTCATGTGTATTCCCACCCTTTCGGCATCCTCATACGCCGGACGTCCCGGCATTACTTGTCGTACAGCTCCGGTCTGCGGTGCACGTAAGACGGCAGCTTGGCGCGAACCTCATGCAGCCGCTCCAGGTCAATGCGGCACGGGATCAGCGCCTCAGTCTCCGGACCGGCGACCATCGTCACTCCCATCGGATCGACGATCAGGCTTTGTCCGATGTAGAAGTTATCGCTGACCTTGTCGCAGGCGACCATAAAGACCGTGTTTTCGATCGCGCGCGTCGTCACCAGGTTGCTCCAGTGCAGCTCCTTCATCGGCCCTCTCACCCAGCCGGACGGCATGATGATGATCTCCGCCCCGTGCATCGCCTGATACCGGGCAATTTCCGGGAACCGCAGCTCGTAGCAGACGAACAGGCCCAGCTTGCCGAACGGCGTGTCGATCGGCTTGAACAGCTCGTTGCCCGGCTTGATATTGCGGGATTCATTGTAGCCGAACGCATCGAACAGATGCGTCTTCCGGTACACGCTGACGACTCCCCCGTCACTGTCAACCACGACCGTTGTATTGTAGACGCGCTCCTGGGCCGGGTCCTCCACCGCCTCGCGCATTCCGAAGATCAGCCAGACGCCGAACCGCTTGGCCAGCTCCCGCATTCCGCTGACGAAGGGGCCGTCCACCGGCTCCGCATCCTTCAGCGACACATCCTTTGGCGTGCCAAGCGGGAAGTGGCTCATGAACACCTCCGGGAATACGATCAGCTGCGCGCCGTGGACGCGAATCGATTCCTCAACAGCTTTCTCCGCCTTCTGCAAATTGACGCGCTTATCATCGGTCGAGACCAATTGGGCCATGACGAGTTGAAAAGACATAACACGATCATCTCCTTACATCACTTTTGGGAGAGCCGGAAACGGAGGCGAACGCTTCGCTTCTCCGGCTTTTGTTCCATACAAGCTTCTCGGACAAGCTTCTCGGCCTACAAGCCGGCAAGCGGAAAGTGGCAGGCCGCCGCATGGCCCGTCCCGTCGGCCTGCAGCTCCGGGCGCTGCTCCCGGCACAGCTGCTGCGCATACGGACAGCGGGGATGAAAGGCGCACCCCGTCGGAGGCTGGGCCGGATTCGGCAGCTCGCCGGTCAGCAGCACCCGCTTCTTGCGAACGGTCGGATCAGGCACCGGCACGGCGGCGAGCAGCGCTTCCGTATAGGGATGCTTGGGCCGGGCAAACAGCTCGTCCCGATCGGCCAGCTCTACGATGCGCCCCAAATACATGACGGCGATCCGGTCGCTGATATGCTTGACCGTCGGCAGCCCGTGCGCGATAAACACATACGTCAGCTGAAACTGCTTCTGCAGCCGCTTCAACAAATTGAGAATTTGCGCCTGAATCGAGACGTCCAGCGCCGACACCGGCTCGTCGCAGACGATCAGCTTGGGCTTCAGCGCCAGCGCGCGGGCGATACCGACCCGCTGCCGCTGCCCGCCGCTAAACTCATGCGGGTACCGGTCCATATGATGCTCGCCGAGCCCCACGGTTTCCAGCAGCTCGGCCACGGCTGCGCGCAGCTCCCGCCCTTTGACCGCCCCATGAACGCGCAGCGGCTCCGCGACGATGTCAAACACCTTCATCCTTGGATTCAAGGAAGCAAACGGGTCCTGGAAGACGATCTGCAGGTCCTTGCGCACAAGCCGCACTTCCTCGGCGGACAGCTCGCCCAGCTTCTTGCCGGCGAACCGGATTTCTCCGCCTGTCGGCTCCAGCAGCTGCGTGATCATCTGGCCCATCGTTGATTTCCCGCAGCCCGACTCGCCCACAATCCCAAGCGTCTCGCCCTGCCGCACCTTGAAGCTGATGCCGTCGACCGCCCGGACATACTCCGTCCGGCTTGAGAACAATCCCCGTTTCAAGGGGTAATATTTGCTGATGTCCTTCACTTCCAGCAAAGGCTGAGCCTCCGCATGCCTGTCGCTCATAATGCCACCTCCTCCGTCCGCCAGCACCGCGCCCGGTGTCCTTCCCCGACCTGAACCAGCTCCGGCTCCGCTTCGGCGCAGCGGGCGTCGGCCCAGGCGCAGCGAGGATGAAACGCGCAGCCGCCCGGCTTGCGCAGCGGGTTAGGCACCGCGCCCGGAATGGAGTCCAGCTCTTCCTTCTGCTCGTTCATCTTCGGCAGCGAGCCGAGCAGGCCAATCGTGTACGGATGCTTCGGCCGGGCGAACAGCTCGTAGACCGTCGCCTCCTCCACAATCTTGCCCGCGTACATGACCGCAACCCGGTCAGCCATCTCCGCCACGACCGCCAGGTCGTGCGTGATCAGGATGACGCCGGTTTGCTCCTCCCGGCACAGCGTGGAGATCAGCTCCAGAATTTGCGCCTGGATCGTCACATCCAGCGCCGTCGTCGGCTCATCGGCGATCAGCAGCTTCGGCCGACAGGCCAGCGCGATGGCGATCATCACCCGCTGCCGCATGCCGCCTGACAGCTGATGCGGGAAGCTGCTTGCGACCTTCGCCGCATTCGGGATGCCGACCCGCTCCAGCATCTCGACGCTCCGCTGCCTCGCGGTCCGCTTGTCCAGTCCCTGATGCAGCCGGATCACCTCGGCAATCTGGTTGCCTACGGTGAATACCGGATTCAGCGATGTCATCGGCTCCTGGAAAATCATTGACATTTCGTTGCCGCGCAGCAGCCGCAGCTCCTTCTTAGACAGCCGGAGCAAATCCCGGCCCTCCAGCCGTATTTCTCCGCCAACTACCTTGCCGGGCGCTGCGACCAGCCCCATGATCGACAGCGAGGTAACGCTTTTGCCGCAGCCGGATTCGCCCACGATCGCCAAGGTTTCGCCGGAGTCCACCGAGAAGCTGACGCCGTCGACCGAAGGCACCGTGCCTTCCTCCGTCGTGAAGAAGGTCTGCAGACCGCTCACCTCTAGCAGTTTCGTTGCCATAATCGTCCTCCGCTTCGCGTAGTTATTCCTTCGCCTTCATCCGTGGGTCCAGCATGTCGCGCAGCCAGTCGCCCAGGAAGATGACGCCCAGCACCGTAATGGTGATGGCGATCCCGGGGAAGGTTGCCACCCACCAGCTTGTCGCCAAATATTGCCGCCCGTCGCTGAGCATGCCTCCCCACGATACGTTGGGCGGCTTGATGCCGAGGCCCAGGAAGCTGAGCGAAGCCTCCAGAATGATCGTAGTCGCCACGCTCATGGTCGAAATAATGATGAAGGAGGACAACACGTTGGGCAAAATGTGGGAAAACAAAATCCGGGTATTTCTCGCCCCTACCGCACGGGCAGCCTTGACGAAATCCCGCTCCTTGATGCTCAGCACCTCGCCCCGTACGACCCTGGCATACGAAACCCAGTTCGTAATGCCGATCACGAAAATCAGCGTCACAAGCCCCGGGCCAAGCACGGCCAGCACGACCAGCATAAGCAAAATCGTCGGGATCGCCAGAAAGGAGTCGGCTACCCGCATGATGAGCGTGTCGATCCATTTTCCGTAGAAGCCCGCCAACAGGCCGAGCACGGCGCCAATGGCGCCTGACACCAGGACGGCGCACACTCCGACGATCAGAGACACCTGCGAGCCGTATACGATGCGGCTCCAAATATCGCGGCCCAAATTATCGGTGCCCAGCAGATGCTCGCTCACCCCGCGCTCCATCCACATCGGAGGCAGCAGCCGCTGGCCCGGGCTGATTTTGGCCGGATCATGGGTCGCAAGCAAGGGAGCGCATACGGCTACCAGACAGATGAGAAGTACGATGATTGCGCCAACGGTGCCTGTTTTGCTCTTCAGCAGCCGCCTCAGCCAGCGCAGCCGCTGCCGCGGCTGGTCTTGCTGCTGCCCGGCCGGTATGCCGCCTGCTTGTGTCTCTACCGATGCTGCCAAGACGCTCCCCCCTTCCACTAGCTAAACTTAATGCGCGGGTCCAATACCCGGTACGCGACGTCCGTCAGCAAATTGCCGACGATCACAATAATCGCAATGACGAAAACAGCGGCCTGCACGATGGCCATGTCGTGGGTGTTGACGGCAGCCACCAGCAGCTGCCCCAGCCCCGGCCAGGAAAACACCGTCTCCGTTACCAGCGTCCCGCCGATCAGGCTCGTAAACTGCAGGCTCATAATCGTCACGACCGGAATCAGACCGTTGCGCAGCGCATGCTTGAAGATGACGACCGACTCCAGCAGCCCTTTGCTTCTGGCCGTACGAATATATTCCTGGTTCAAAATCTCAAGCATGCTGGCCCGGATCAGCCGCGTCATCTGAGCGGCAACGCCAGCGCCGAGCGTGACGGCCGGCAGCACCATATGCTCCACGCCGCCCATCCCGGATACGGGGAAAATGCCCAGCATGACCGAAAAGAGCAGAATCAGCATAATGCCCGTCCAGAAGTTGGGCATCGCCTTGCCGAGCACAGAGATGCCGGAGATCAGCAGGTCCAGATACGTATTGCGCTTGATCGCCGATACGATGCCAAGCGGTACAGCCAGCGCGGTCGCCACGACCATCGCCGCCGCGGCGAGCTGGAAGCTGGCCGGCAGACGCTCCAGCACAAGCGGCAGCGCCGACTGGCCGTAATGGAAAGAAGTGCCGAAATCACCCTGCAGCGCATTCACCAGAAATACGCCGAACTGCACGTACAGCGGACGGTCGAGGCCCAGCGCATTCGACAAGATGGCCCGATCCTCATCCGTTGCCGTCTCCGGCAGCATCAAGGCGACGGGGTCCCCGGTGACATGGACCAGCACGAATACGATGACAGAAATAAGAAAAAGCACCGGTATCATTTGCAACAGCGACTTGGCTATATACTTCCCCAATGCGCTACCACCTTCCCGATTTATGGCTATGCAGGAAGGGAGGAAGCGAAGCATTCCTCCCGGGCCAGCCAACATTTACTTCTTAGGCGTAATGTTTTCTGCGAAGAACATTTCGTCGAGTCGCGGCGTATACTCGACGCCTGCGCCGACGCCGTATACGCCTTTCATTTGGTACAGATAAATCGTTGGACGATCGACGGTGAAAATTTGCTGAACCTTCTGGTACTGCTTCTCACGCGATGCCGGGTCCATATTTTTCTCCGCGTCCTGCAGCAGCTGCTCGACTTCCGGATTGTTGTAATCCGTCTCGCCCTTGGCATTCGCCAGCTTGAAGCGGTTGTAGTTGTTCGAAGCGTCAAACAGCGAGTTGCCTACGCCGAGCAGGAACAGCTCGTTGAATTTTTTGGAGTTCAGCTTCTCGCTGAATTTGCTTGCCTCCAGCACCTCTAGGTTCACCTCGAACCCGACCTCTGTCAGCATGGCGGCAGCAACCTCGGCAACTTCCTTGTACTGAACCGAAGTGGAGAAGGTAACCTTCGCTCCTTTTTCATAACCGGCTTCCTTCAACAGCGCTTTCGCCCGCTCCTTGTCATGAATGAACTTGTTGTACAAGCTCGGATCTGCGCCAAAGTTGCCCGGCGTAACGGACGTTCTCGTCGGAATGCCCGCCCCGCCCGCGATGCTGTCGATAATCTCCTGGTTGTTGATCGCCAGGTCGATTGCTTCTCTGACCTTCGGATCGGCCGTGATCGAACCCGGCGTCGTTCTCATGATGACGTGCAGCACGCGCTGGATCGTCGACTGCTCAACCTTCTTGCCGGCCGCCTCGATCCGCTTCGCATCGGTCATCGGCACATTGGCCGCAATATCGACGCCGCCGGTCAGCAGCTCGGATACGCGGGTGGACGCTTCTGGAATAGAGCGGAAGACGACCTTGTCCCATTTCGGCGCGCCGCCGAAGTAAGCATCGTTTTTCACCAGCTCGATCCGGTCATCCTTCAGCCATTTGCTGAACTTGTACGGACCGGTACCGATCGGCTCCTTCAGGAAGCCGTCCACGCCCTTCTCCTGGAAGTACTTCGAAGGAAGCATCGCCGCGCCCATCCGGGACAGACGGTTCAGCATCAGCGGGTCCGGCGTGCTTGTCACGATCTCGACCGTATAATCGTCGATGATCTTCACTTCTTTGAAATGCTTGTAGTACGTATTTTGCTTCAGCTTGCTGTCCTTGGCGAGCCGCTCCAGCGTAAACTTCACATCCGCGGCCGTAAACGGATCGCCGTTGTGGAACTTCACGCCTTCTCTGAGCTTGAAGCGCCAGGTCAAGTCGTCAACTTTTTCCCAGGAGGTCGCGAGCGCCGGCACCTTCTTCTGGTTCTCGTCGTTTTTGAGCAAGTAATCGTACATGTTGATGATAACCGCTTCACTCAGCGTGTTATTGTTGTTGTGAAAATCGAAGCTTTCGATATCCGTCGCATTGGCAATAGTCAGCACCTTCTCGCCGCTTCCTCCTGCCGCATTCGGCGCAGGCTTGACATCCCCTTGCGTCCCGGCTCCGCTGCAGCCTGCCAGCAGCAGTACCGAAGCGAGCACAGCCGACAATCCTTTTACATGCCATCGTTTCAAACCAAACAACCTCCCTGAATTGAATTTATTTATATGGAATAGGTGAATCCGCTAAGTAGGACAACGCGAGCGCCGACAGCAGAGAGGCTCCGTAAGGGAGCGCCTCCTCATCGAGATCGAACTTCGGATGATGCAGCGGGAAGCTGGTGCTCTCCTGCTCATTGCTCACCCCGAGGCGGAAAAAGACGCTCGGCACGCTGGCCGAATAAAACGCGAAATCCTCTCCTCCGGTGGACGGCTTTACATACGCCCATTGCTTGCCTCCAAGCACCTGCTCGCTCACGCCGGTCAGGAAGTCGACCATCCGCTCGTCGTTGTGCACCATCGGGTAGCCGACCCGGTAATTCAGCTCATACTCGGCTCCGAACGAGGAGGTCACGCCGCGGATGACCTGCTCCAGCAAGGCCGGCATCTTCTCGCGAAGCGCCGGATTCAGCGTGCGGACGGTGCCCACCATCTCGACTTCGGGCGCAATGGCTGTCCCCATGTAGCCGCCCTCGATTTTGCCGATCGTGACCACGACCGGGTCGAGCGGATCGACGAGCCGGCTTGCCACGTGCTGGAGCGCCGTAATGACCTGGGCGGACACCGTAATCGCATCCACACATTCGTGCGGGCGCGCCGCATGGCCGCCCTTGCCGATAATCTTGATGCGGATACTGTCCGCTGAAGCGAACGCCACGCCCTTCGTCACCGCCAGCGAGCCGGTCGCAAGCGCCGGAAACACGTGCAGCCCGGCCATCGCGTCCACCTTCGGATTGTCCAGCACGCCGTCGTCCATCATCGCCTTCGCCCCGGCAAGTCCCTCCTCCGCAGGCTGGAACACAAACTTGATGTTGCCGGCCTTCGGCCGTCCGAGACTCGACAGCAGCTGCGCCGCTCCCATCAGCATGCTGGTGTGGGCATCATGCCCGCACAGATGGCCCTTGCCCGGAACCGTCGAGCAATAATCCACCGACTTCTGATCCTGGATCGGCAGCGCGTCCATATCGGCCCGCAGCCCGATCGTCGGCCCCGGCGCTTCGCCCCTCAGCAATCCGACGACGCCCGTCCGTCCGATCTGCGTCTGCACCTCAAGCCCGAGCGACCGCAGATGGTCCGCCACAATAGCCGCCGTCCGATGCTCTTCATAGCCGATTTCAGGATTCCGGTGGAAATCCCGACGCCACTGAATCATTTGTTCCTTTAAAGGCGCTGCCAAGCCCAGCAATTCCTCGATTTTCATGTTCACGACCTCCACTCGATTTGAACCTCTACCTTGATTCGAATCTGTATTTTGAACTTCTATTATGAAAGTTGAATGATGTAGAGCAGCCCGGCGTTCCCGCTACGCCAGCACGACCTTCGCATAAATGGCTTTGGCGGTTTCCTCGATATGCTCCCGCATCATCTCCCGCGCCTGCCGCCCGTCCTTCGCGGCCAGCGTGTCGATCAGCATCATATGCATCCGGTAGCTGGAGGAGATGACCCGCTCATCGTACGGCATCAAGTCCAGCGCCGGATTGATTTTCGTACGAATTTGCCGAACCGCCTTCTCGAAGTAGCTGTTGCCCGACGCCTTGGCGATCGACAGATGGAACTTCACGTCCAGCGCGCGAAAGCTTTCCCTTGTACAGTCTGCCTCTACGCTTTTGTCTACATACTCCCGCAGCAGCCTCAGCTCGTCCGGCGCGATCCGCCCCGCGGCGAGGAAAGCCGCCTCCGGTTCAATGAAGGTACGGAACTCGAACACTTCCTGCATCTGTTCCCAGCCTTCGCGGATTTCCTCGCGCGTCCGGCGATGGGAATTTTCCGTCAGCGGAAGGACAAATGTCCCTCCCTTCGCGCCCAGCCTTTTCTCGATCAGCCCATCCTGCTCCAGCTGGGACAGCGCCTCGCGCACCGCCAGTCGGCTGGCGTTAAACATCGAGGCCAGCTCCCGCTCCGTCGGCAGCTGCTCCTCGGACAGAAACTCCTTCAGGATAATGGCCTCTTCCAATTGCTCCAAAATAAAATCACTCATTTTCTTCGGCGATACCTTCTGAAAAGAGATGGCTTCCTGCGCACTCATCGGTATGTAGCCTCCCATCGGCAACTTATTGCATTAAGGTCTGAACCTTAGACCATTAAAGAGCGGCTAAAAAAGGGGCCCATTTCATGGCCCAAGCTTCTCAGCTCTATATTTTTACTATAAGTGCGAGGGAGATGGATGTCAATCATATTGACACAATTTTCAGTAAGATTACAAGGAGGTTACATCAAACGTAATTGCTCATTTCCTCGCTTCGTAATCCCATGTTATCATATCGGAATTAAAAATGAAAGTCCTTTTTTTCTTCGCGCCGCCAAGCGCACAAAAAGCCATGCCTCGGCGCATCGTCCGAAGCATAGCTTTTATATGCAATGTCTGGACCTCTGTTGGCCTAGCAGTTTCGTGCAGCCGGCTGTGTTGAATGAAGTTCGTCTTGATACTCCAGCTAGTTTAACGAAGTTCACGTAATTCTTCAGCATATCTATAACTCTGGACAGTGAGAAGTTCTTGTCGAAAAATCGTCACATAGAAAAATAACCCAATCAGCAGGTGGTCTGGTAT
>NZ_JCAMRT010000033.1:0-45492 GCF_059821225.1 Paenibacillus sp. sg306046 | reverse complement strand
GGTACAGCAGCGCGACGAACAGCACAACAGGCGGCACGGCGATTGCGAATGCGACGGGAGCCTCCTATAACCCGCCGACGACAGCGGCAGGAGAGATGTACTATTACGTCGTGATCACGAACACGAACAGCAGTGCGACAGGCACAAAAACGGCGACGCTGACAAGCGACGCGGTGAAGGTGACGGTCAACATGGCCTTAACGTATGTGATTGCGCCGATCACGGATCAGCATGCGGCAGCTCTGCTGCTTGACTACGCTGCGGGCACTCAAGAAACACGTGCCGTGTCCGTCCACAATACGGGTACGGGCGTGCTGACCAACCTGTCGGCGTCCCTGAGCGGCCCGAATGCCGGCGACTTCGAGCTGACGCAGCCGGCTTCCGCTCTGGCAGCAGGAGCTTCGGACACGGGCTTGACGGTTCGCGCGAAAAACGGTCTGGGTGCGGGAACTTATACCGCGGTTGTGACGATTACGGCAAACGGCGCCCAGCCGGTAGCCTTCCAGGTAACCCAATCTGTCAATCTGCCGGACGCTCCCGCCAATCCGCAAGGCTTGAGCGCGGAAAGCGGCAGCGGTGCGGTGAAGCTAAGCTGGAACACGGTGACCGGGGCGACCTATTATCACATTTATATGGGGACAGTCTCCAACGCATATACCGGAGTACCGATCGCAACGGTGACAGAGGCCACCTATACGGTGACAGATTTCCAGTATGGCACAGCTTATTACTTTATCGTCAAGGCTGGCGGCCCAGGGGGCTTGAGCGCTCCGTCCAATGAGCTCCGGGTTGTTCCGGCTACGGTGCCGGCAGCTCCAGTCGGGGTAACGGCCACAGCCGGAGACGGTTATGCGATGCTTACCTTCATGCCGCCGGCCCGGGATGGAGGCAGCGCGATTACCGGGTATGAGATCACCATTTATCCGGGAGGCAGCACGATAACGGCGAACGGAAGCCCGGTAAGGCTGACAGGTCTTGCCAACGGGACCCGGTACACCTTCACGGTAAAGGCAATTAACGCCGTCGGCAAAAGCGAAGCTTCGGCGCTTTCGAACGCGGTAGTGCCGGAGGCAGCGTCCAGTTCCTCCGGGTCTAGCGACGGCGGAGACGGCCCAACCGGCGGATCGACGTCAGTCCCAACGCCGCAAGCGCCTGCGAACGTCGTTGAGGTGCTGGTCAACGGGAAGGTGGAGAACGCGGGGACCGCAACGGATAGCAAACGCGACAGCCAGACCGTTACCACGATCAGCGTCGATCAAAGCAAGTTGGATGCGAAGCTGGCGTCCGAAGGACAAGGCGCGGTCGTCACCATTCCAGTGAACTCGCAATCGGATGCCGTCATTGGCGAGCTGAACGGTCAGATGGTCAAACATATGGAGAACAAGCAAGCGATTCTGGAGCTGCGCACCGAACGGGCGACCTACACGTTGCCGGCCGGGCAAATCAATATTGATGCGATCTCAAGCCAGGTTGGCCGGTCGGTTGACCTGCAGGATATCAAGATTCGGATTGAAATCGCCGCGCCGACCTCGGATTCGCTTCAAATCGTGCAAAGCGCGTCTGTGCGGGGCGCCTTTGAGCTGATGCTGCAGCCGGTGGAGTTCACCGTGAAGGCGGTGCACGAGGGTAAGGTGATCGAGGTGACGAAGTTCAACGCCTATGTGGAACGGACGATCCCGATTCCGGCCGGAGTAGATCCGAACAAAATCACGACCGGCGTAGTTGTCGAGCCGGATGGCGGTGTGCGCCATGTACCGACCAAGGTGACGCAAATCGAAGGCAGCTATTACGCCAAAGTGAACAGCTTGACCAACAGCGTTTATTCGATCGTGTGGCACCCGCTGGAATTCAGCGATACGAAAGGGCACTGGGCCCAGGATAGCGTGAATAACATGGGCTCCCGGATGGTTGTGGACGGAACGGCCGAGGATCGGTTCAGCCCTGAGGCAGCGATTACGCGCGCCGAGTTCGCAGCGATTGTGGTCAAAGGTTTGGGGTTGAGGCTGGAAAAGCAAGCGCCGACATTCTCCGACGTCCAGCCGGCGGATTGGTACAGCCGTGCGGTAGCAACTGCTCATGCGTACCAATTGGTTGAGGGCTTCGAGGATGGAACCTTCCGTCCCGCAGAGCGCATCACGCGCGAGCAGGGCATGGCGATGATCGCGAAAGCGATGAAGCTGACCGGTCTGAAGGCCAAGCTTCCCGCGAGCGAAGCCGATGAGCTTCTGCGCTCGTTTACAGATGAAGAGGATGTGGCTGATTGGGCAGAGGCCTTCGTCGCAGACACCTTGCAGTCCGGCATCGTATCGGGTCGAGGCGAGGCTGAGCTTATGCCGAAGGCCATGATGACACGTGCCGAGGTGGCGGTGATGATGGAAAGGCTGCTGAAACGCTCCGGGTTAATCTAGGGCTTGGATTGAAGAGGCGAGAGAAGTAACGAAGGGGTATCCCGTTCTGTCAGAACGACAGGGACGAGGTACCCCTTCGCTAACTTACATATTTAAATAAGGCTCCAGCGCTTCAACAAGCTCATAAACGTTGGTTGATGGATTTTGATGGCACGGATCGTACCGCCCATCCCGGCGAAAATGCTCGTATTTCAATTTTTTAGCCCAATGGGCGGCTAGGGCGGGATCGCCTAGCTTTTGCAGCTTTTCGTACAAGGTGGGGTCATTTTTAACGTATTCCTCATTCAAATAACCGCTTAGCATGGCCTGATACTGATCTCTGGAGATCGCCGTATCCAAATAATTAAAATGAAGCAGGTACCACAGCTCAAACGCTTCGTTGGAATAGGCATATCTGATTTGGTTGTCGCGGCATAAAGTAAGCGCTTCGTTAAAATGCTCATCCGGAAATGAATCCTTATCCAGCACACACCATATCTGAACGTACGGAGCTCGCCGCTGAATGGCTTCCTCCTTACGCCGAATGGCTTCCCGTACCAAACTGACTGTGTTTTTTCCTTCGCCCTCGATATTCATCTCAATGACATCGGAGTTGACGGGGAAGGCTTTGAAGTAATAGGGCTCGGTTCTCTCACCTTCGCAGACAATAAGAAAACGGTCTCTCACCTTCCGGCTATTGGCATTTTTTCGACCGTAGCCCTCGGTCCGTTCCCGTTTTCGCTTGTGATGAAGGTTATCCGTTCCCATGGGCAACCTCCTCCAGAAACTGGTGCAAGTTGCCGAGGTTCGGGATTCCTCCATACTTCCCTAACAAATAATCTTTGCCGTAGGAGGCATCCTTCCTTGTTTTTTTTCCTTCGGCATCCAGTTTATAGTCGACAAGCGAGTACAGATCAGTAGCACCATATGGGTCCTTCTCGGCAAACCAGACCTGGTCGCGCCGGAACGTTTCCTTGTTCAAATTGGTTACATCATGAGTTGCGAAAATGAGTTGGGCGTTGCTGGCGTTAACATCATAGGAATGGAACATGTCGATCACTTTTCGCGTTAGCAGCGGATGAAGCTTGGCGTCCAGCTCATCAATGACGAGAATACCGCCATTCCGGAGCTTCTCCAGCACAGGACCCGCCAAGCTCAAAAACTTTTTCGTTCCTTCGGATTCATCTTCACCGACATCAAACACGGCAACTCCGGCCTGATGAAGGGAGTCATCGTATTTTTTCTTGAGGCTGGTGACAGTCTGGATGGTGGAGATTTTATCCAGCACCTCCTTCGGCAAAGCAACCTTGGTTTGAAAATGCTCCATCGAGATGTTTTCCACCTGCAGATCCTCGATGTTGAAATCGGCTGCACGCACGAAATTCAGAATGTTTTTTTTCAGCTCCGGTTGCTCCAGCATGTCTGCTGTATAGCTGATGGAGCTGTTGCTTGTGCCCGACATAAAGTTCAAGTTTTGCATCCATTCCAGCATAGCGGTGGCAATGGCACCGTTAAAATTGGCTACGACTGAAATAAATAAGGCGTTTGGCCGTGTTTTTTTCTCAAGTCCCTTGGCTTCATCTGTAAAGGCCGTTCTGGATTTTACTTCAATGCCTTCGGCGTCGCGAAGAAACAAGGCTACTTCCTTCGGTTTATGAAAGTCCGGGCGTTGGAACAGCCACTCTTCGAGCACCCGTTTTGTGTCTGCTACAAAGCCGTATCGGTACAGAGCGCCTTGGTGGAGCAGCACGATCTCGAACATGCTCGGACCTTGTTCCGTAGCCGTGCTTAGCTTGAACGGCACCAGCTCCAAATCTTCAGTCGCTTGCGACTCTTTAGATGAATGGATAACAAGCTTCTTCATCGCTTGCATTGCGGCAAACAGATTGCTTTTTCCACCTCCGTTGGCACCATAAAGGACAGCGCTTTTCAGCAGCTTGAACGAACCGGTCTCGAACACATGCGTATCGGTATGCTCGCTGATCGAAGCGGCCTCCATACTAAGTGTTACTTTATTTTTAAAGGACAAGAAATTTTCAACACTGAATTCAATAAGCATAGTGGTTACCTCATTTCCGCTAGGTAATCGGGTTCTTTCTTCACAAATAGTGGTGTTTAGTAATGTTGTGGTTACGTGGAAGAGATGGTTCAACTCTGATTATATCGTTATCTAGCTAACTATATCATAATTATTATGCTGTTTTCGCCATAAAATACTCTGAATTTGAGAAATTTTCTCGAAAATAACAATTTTCTACCCATACTTGCAGTTCCCCCGTTCACTTTGTAAGATGAAGAGAATGCAACAATACCTATCTACTTTTATCTGCCGGGAGGTTTTACTTATGTCTGCTGCACCGCAGCGTTTGCTTGTTTATATCGGGTCCTACGCGGAGGCGTCCGAGCCGGGCGTGTATGTCAGCGAATTAAATGAAGAAACAGGGGAGCTGACCTTGCTTGAGCAGGCGTCAGGACTGAAAAATCCGACGTTTCTGAACGTCGATCGAGAGAGCGGGAAGCTGTATGCGATCGCGGAGGGATTGGATGATGCAGGCCGAAGACGGGGCGAGGCTGTAGCTTTTTCCTTGGGCGAAGCGAGCGATCGGCTGACCGAGCTGAACCGGGCGTTTACCTCGCCTGATCCTACTTGCCATATTCAACGGAAGGCGCAGGCGGATTATTTTATTCAGGTCAGCTATCACGGCGGGCATGTGGCGTTGGTTGGGATGACGAAGGACGGCGAGATCGGCGAGCAGCTTGATTTGAGCCAGCATACCGGCCACAGTGTGAATCCGGAGCGTCAGGACAGGCCGCATCCGCATTCGGCATTTTTCAGTCCGGATGGACGATTTGTGTTTGTATCGGATCTCGGGCTTGACCTGATCCGCTCTTATACAGTGGATGAGCAGTCGCACAAGCTGCATGTGCATGCCGATACGGAAGTGCATCCCGGCGCAGGACCTCGTCATCTGACCTTTCATCCGAACGAGCAGTTTGCCTTCGTGATCAATGAGCTGGATTCCACGATCGTGGCGTTCCGTTACGAAGCGGAGGCAGGTCTTCTTCACACGATCCAGCAGGTGTCGACGCTGCCGGAAGGATTTACCGGGGAAAATGGGTGCGCGGAAATCGCCATCTCCGAGGACGGCCGCTTTGTATACGGGTCCAATCGCGGCCACGACAGCATCGTTGTATTTGCGGCAGACGAAGAGACGGGATTGCTGTCGCTGGTGGAGCATGTGTCGGCGCTGGGCGAGCATCCGCGCCATTTTGCACTGACGCCGGGCGGCCGTCTGCTGATCGTGGCCAACCGGGATACGAACAACGTGGCGACGTACAAGGTGGATGCAGCGACCGGAAGGTTAACGGCGACCGGACACAGCCTGACGGTGTCCAAGCCTGTTTGCGTGAAGCCTGTTGCCGTCGCGGCTGCAGCCGGGCTAATGTGAGCCGCAGTCTGTATAGGCCGACATCGAAGATGAAGGGAGAAAGCTTATGAGCGAGGAGCAACCGAAATCATGCTGCTCTGCAGCACGTCAGGCGCTGACCGTCTCGTCTGAACCCCCGCAGCTGCCAGGAGACGAGGACGCACGGGCTGACGCTGTGGAAGAAGCTGCGGGAGTGGCAGTCGCACCAGACAAGTCAAAAGCGTTGGATGAGGCCGCGCCCCGTCCGCAGATGATCACCCTGGAGGGCGGAACGTACCTGATGGGGACGCAGGCGGCCGACGGCTTTCCGGATGACGGAGAAGGCCCGATTCGCCAAGTGACGGTTCGCCCGTTTCGCATTGCGGCGCATACGGTCACCAATCGCGAGTTTCGCGCATTTGTGCAGGCAACCGGTTACGTGACCGAAGCTGAGCGCTTCGGCTGGTCGTATGTGTTTCATTTATTTGTGCCGGAGGAGCTGCGTTCGGATGTGGAAGGCTCGCCGCGTGAGACGCCCTGGTGGCTTGGCGTGCGCGGCGCTTATTGGGCGAGGCCCGAGGGAGCGGGCTCTAGCATCGACGACCGATTGAATCATCCGGTTATCCATGTGTCATGGCACGATGCGCAGGCGTATTGCGAGTGGGCCGGCGGGCGTCTGCCGACGGAAGCGGAATGGGAATATGCCGCTCGCGGCGGATTGGAGCAGAAGACGTACCCGTGGGGCGATCTGCTGAAGCAGGACGGCCGTCACCGCTGCAACATCTGGCAGGGCAAGTTTCCGACCGTCAATCACGGCGAGGACGGCTATGTCGGCACCGCTCCGGCAGACGCTTACGAGCCGAACGGGTACGGGCTGTACAACGTATCCGGCAACGTCTGGGAATGGTGCGCCGACTGGTTTGACCGCAACTATCATACGCGCTCGGCGGCGGTTGATCCTGCAGGAGCGCCTGGAAGCGGCTTGCGTTCGCTGCGGGGCGGCTCCTACCTTTGCCATCGCTCTTACTGCAACCGGTACCGGCTGGCGGCGCGCAGCAAAAACACACCGGACAGCAGCACCGGCAATATGGGATTCCGCATGGCGATGGATATTTAACTTTCGAGCCGGAGAGAAGCAACCTTTTGGAAAAGCCGCGCGTCTAGGGGATAGCTCATGAAAATCTTAGAAATGAAGAGAGGACGATCCCCGATGAAATTGATTAAAAAGGCCGCTCCGCTGGCGGTTGCTTCTGCCCTTCTGCTGTCCACCGCCCCGCAAGCATGGGCGGAAAGTATGTCTGGAGGGCCAACCAGCTCCTCCAGTGAGCTTACGTTTCTACTGTCTCAGGAACCGAAAAGTGAGACGATGGTCGAACCGACGGTGACCAAGGAGCAGGCGATTGCGCTGGCGAGCAAGCTGGTAGCTATTCCTGACGGCTACACGCTGGAGTCGGTCAGTCTGAACAATTATGCCGGCGGGACAGGATATGTCCCGAATTGGTCGCTGAATTATACGAAGAAAATCAAGGAGCATGTTCAAGGAAGCTTAAGCGTGAGCATTCATGGCTTAAACGGCAGGCTGATCTCCTACAATCTGTACAACCGCGATCCGGAAAACAAGCCGAGCTACCCGCCGAAGGTGGATTTTCAGGGAGCGAAGGGAATTGCGGAGGGCTGGCTGCAGAAGCTGAATCCGAATGAAGCGGTAACCTACAACGATCAGGCGGAGAAATCATTCCGCACTCCGCTTAACGGCAATTATCAATACCTGATTCGTTATGACCGCGTTGTAAATGGTGTCGTGTTCCCGCAGGACGGCGTGTCGATCGAGGTCAATGGGGAAGGCGAAGTGACAGGCTACCAATTCCAATGGACGGATGGCGTCGGCTTCGAGCAAGGCGTGACGCCGATTGGACCGGAGCAGGCCATCCAGGCGTTCCGTGATAAGTCAGACATTGCGTTGTCCTACGAAATTCCTTATGAGCGCCGCTCCGACAGCAAGCCGATCATTGCTTATACGATGAACACCTTTATGCTGGATGCGGCGAAGGGAGAGCCGTGGAGCCCGAACGGAGCGCTGCCGCCAGCTGCTGCCAACAAGCAGCCGTTGACTGACAAGCCTCTCGCCGGGCTGCCGGCGGAAGAGCTGAACCTGACGAAGGAAGAGGCCATTGCCCGCGTCACGGCGGCGTTCCCGGTTGTGAAGACATATAAGCTCGACAATGCGGACTATAACGAGCAGCGCGATTCCAGCAGCGGCAAGGTTCAGGCAAGCTGGAGTATCCGCTGGAGTCAGCCTGTTTCCGAAGCAGACGCAATCAAGAGAGCAGGCGGCGTCTGGGCCAGCGTGAATGCGAAAACGGGTGAGGTGCAAAATTTTAACAACAACCAGCTTTACATGTATAACGAACAGAAAAAGGTTGAACCGAAGGTGTCGCTAGATGAAGCGAAGAAAACGGCGGTTGACCTCGTACAGAAGCAGCTGCCTGCCTATACGCACCAGCTTGTGCTGAACGATGCGGAGCTTCGTCAGCTGCCTGAGTCGAGGCTGAAGGAGTTACGGGCGTGGGATTTCACCTTCAGTCGGATCATTGACGGCGTTAGTGCGAACCAGGAGCGAATCAACGTCAGCATTGACCGTGAAACCGGAGAAGTCTTGAACTATTACGGGATGCTGAGTCCGTTTGAGTACCCGGCTGTGAAGCCGCAGGTCATTGACGAAGCGAAAGCGAAGGATTTGCTGTTTTCGCAGTATGAGGTAAAGCTGTCCTACGTGCTTGTTCAAAACGATCCGTCCGGCGGCTGGCTGCCTATTGAAAAGTACAAAGTGATGGTTGCAGCCGGAGAAATATTGCCTGCTGCCGGCGGCAAGCTGGAAGCGAAGCAGGTTTACTCCTTGCAGTCCAAATATGCCCGCGAGCCGTATTTCCTCGACGCGCAGACCGGACAATGGCGCCAGGCGTCTAACGGCGAGCTGACGACGCTTGAGCCGGTGCAGGCGACGGATCTTGAAGGTCATTGGGCAGCCCGCGAGCTGCAGCTGATGCTGGATTACCAGGCGCTGGAGCTGACTGACGGAAAGGTGAACCCAGGTCTGGCCATGACGCGCGGTGAAATGGTCAAAATGCTCATTATTGCGATGAACGGCGGCAACCGCGGCATTTTTTACGGAGCGGAGCGCAAAGCTTCCTTCGCTGATGTGGCCAATGGCTCGGCTTTGTTTGCTTATGTGGAAAACGCGGTTGATCGGGGGCTGATTGACCCGGGCGCAGCCTTCAATCCGAGCGAGAAGATGACGCGCGAGGATATGAGTCAGCTGATCGTCCGCGCCCTTGGCTACAAGCAGCTTGCGGAGTACAAGGATGTGTTTAATACAAGCTTTGCCGACGCGGCGTCAATGGAGCATACCGGTCAGGCGGCGATTGTGGTCGGACTCGGCATCATGTCGCTGACGGACGGCAGCTTCAAGCCGGCGGAGGAGGTAACGCGCGCCCAGGCGGCAACGGCCTTCTTCCGGTATTTGCAAACACGGGAGCAGCTGCAGCGGTAAGGAAGGCGCCCGTTTACAGGAAAACGCATAGCAAGTAAGGGAAATAGAAGCAAGCGAAGCTCTGCATGCGATCATGTGAGCTTCGCTTGTCTTAGAAAGACAGCTGCGGCCAGCGCCTCGTCAGAGGCAGCGCCGCAGCTGTTTTTGCTTGAAGATATAGAATTTATAAGTTTGCCGCTTACGCCTTGTGATTAGTTGTAGCTGGGCAGCCAGCTGCCATGCGCTTCGATCAGGTCGTCGCACATCGCGACAATTTCGTCGATGGACAGCTCGGCGGCCGTATGCGGGTCGAGCAGCGCCGCATGGTAAATATGCTCCTTTTTGCGTGTGATGGCGGCCTCCAGCGTAAGCAGCTGGGTGTTGATATTGGTCCGGTTCAACGCAGCCAGCTGCGGCGGCAGGTCGCCTACATAGGTCGGCGTGACACCGTTGCTGTCCACCAGACACGGCACCTCGACGCAAGCTTCCTTCGGCAGATTGGGAATAAGCCCGGTGTTCATGACGTTGCCGCCAATTTTAAACGGCTCGTTGGTTTCCATCGCATGCAGCATGTAGGAAGCGTATTCATTCGAACGTGTATGCTGCAACGACTTGTTGTGAACAAGCTCCTCGCGCATCGTCCTCCAACGCTCTATCTGGTTGACGCAGCGGCGCGGATACTCGTCCAGCGGAATGTTCAGCTGCTCGATTAGCTCCGGGTAATTTTTCTTGATAAAATACGGATGATACTCCGCATTATGCTCGCTTGACTCGGTCATATAGTAGCCGAAGCGGAACATCAGCTCGAAGCGGACCATATCCGCATGCTTCTCCTGCTGCTTCTTGGCGGCGAGACGTTTAATTTCCGGGTACAAATCGACGCCGTCGCGGGTACATTCCAGCAGCCAGGCCATGTGGTTGATTCCGGCAATTTTCGTCCGTACGCCAGCCGGGTCAAGCCCCAGGCTTGCAAACAGATGCGGCATGCACACCTGAACGCTATGGCAGAGGCCGATGGTCTTGACGCCGCCATACGTAGTCATCGCATGGGTCAGCACAGCCATCGGGTTCGTATAGTTCAGGAACCAGGCGTCAGGGCATACCTCCTGAATATCCCGGGCGAAGTCCAGCATGACCGGAATCGTGCGCAGGCTGCGGAATAGGCCGCCGATGCCGAGCGTGTCCGCAATCGTTTGGCGCAAGCCGTATTTTTTCGGAATTTCAAAATCGGTAATGGTGCAAGGATCGTAGCCGCCGACCTGGATCGCGTTGATCACGTACTTCGCCCCGCGCAGAGCTTCCTTGCGGTCGCTGTAAGCCTTCACCGTGCAGCCGCTGCCGATTGCGGCCTTGAGGTTATTCAGCATGAGCTCGGAATCCTTCAGCCGCTCGGCGTCAATATCAAACAAGGCCAGCTCAAATTGCTGCAACGAAGGGGTGAGCATGCAATCGCCAAGCACGTTTTTGGCAAATACGGAGCTGCCTGCGCCGATAAATGTAATTTTGTCCATCATGATTACGTCCTCTCGCTATGGAATGACAGGAATACGTCTTGCTTCTGACTATAGCCGATTCGTCGGGAGAGGTATATGGAGAGAAGCCACTTGCATACGGACATTTGTAGGATAATTCACGTTTGATCCATTGGCGTTCACCGCTGTAATGTCTTATTGCTACCCGAAAAAAAGGCAGGTATAATCGCAAGAGACAGTTGGAGGATTCTTATGGACAAAAGGAGGTTTTCTGCACATGTCCCATATCGAATACGATGTAGCCTTTAACCCCTCGCCAGGCAAGGGCGAGCTGACGGTGCTGTTCAGCGGACATGCCCAGACGCAGCCCGGCCATCGGGTCGGTCCCCAGGTGCTGGACTATTACCTGGTTCACACGGTTGCAGCCGGGCAGGGGACGTTTCGCTGCCGGCATACGGACTATTTGCTCGGACCCGGACATAGCTTTGTTATTTTCCCCGGCGAGCTGGTTCGATACGATTGCGTGGATGAAAATCCGTGGAAGTACCACTGGATTGCATTTAAAGGTCCGCGCGCGGAGGAGCTGCTCAGCTCCTGCGGCTTGACCCGCCATGCGCCTACGGCTTTGTCGGCGCGGCCCCGAAGGATGCTGGGGTTGTACCGGCGGCTGGAGCAATCGCTGCGGACGGAGGGGCAGATGCAGAAGGAGCTGGCGTCCGGTGGCGTGCTGCGCCTGATCTTGGCTGAATATTTGTCGGCTTCTTCGATGGGCGAGGTGCGTAAGGAAGAAGGCTCCGTGATGGAGCGGCAAATCGAGCAGGCAATCCGCTGGCTGACGATGCAATATTACCAGCCGATCTCCATCGAGCACATGGCCCGTTCCTTGGGCTATCACCGCACCCATTTGTCCAAAATGTTCAAGCAGCATACCGGCCTGTCGCCGATGCAATATTTGTTGAAGGTGCGGATGGAGCGGGCCAAGCTGCTGCTGCAGGAGGCGCTGCCGATTGAGCAGGTAGCATCCTCTACCGGGTTTACCGACCCGCTGTATTTTTCCAAGCAATTCAAAAAAAGCTACGGACTTTCACCGTCCGAATACCGACAGACGCTGCGTAATCCTTACGATTGCAGCGATGCCGGCTCAACGATGTAGACGCAGGAGGAGATGGGCGTGGCGTTCGGCGCACGTATGCTCAAGACCGGCTTGGCCGTTACCTTGACCTTATATTTTAATTCTTTTTTTCTTCACTTCCCGTCTCCGGTCATCGCGGCGGTCGCAGCCATGTTCGCGATGCAGCCGACGATTTACCGCTCGTGGCGGCATTTCCTGGAGCAGCTTCAGGCGAATACACTTGGCGCGGTGCTGGCGATGGTGGCGGGGATGTATTTCTCCAAGGACCCGTTTGCGATCGGCCTGGTCTGTATTCTGGTCATTATGATCTGCTTGAAGCTGAAGATGCGGGACAGCATCGGCTTGACCTTGGTCACCGTCATTGCGGTCATGGAGGCGTCGGGGCAGTGGGAATTTGCGCTGAGCCGTTTCGTGCAAATTCTCATCGGGATCGCCACGGCGTCGGTCGTTAACATTTTTTTCCTGCCGCCGCGTCCCCGCGAGCAGTTCGTCACCCAGATTCAGAGCGTCTTTACCAAGCTGTCGCTGCTGCTGCGCACCGCGATTTCGAATGAAATCAAGGAAAATATTTTCCGGGATGAGAAAAAAGAGCTGGAGGATTCCTTGAAGTCGCTCGGCGAGAAGTTCAAGCTTGTGGAGGAGGAGTACAAGAAGCTGAAGGGCAACCAGTTCAGCAAAATCCGCGACCTCGTCGTTTACCACCAGATGCTTATCGCGCTGCGGAAAGGCGTGGATGTGCTGAATGCCGTGGAGGAGCACTATTTCCAGGCCGATCGCGACAAGCAGGATGACGCCGAGTTCGACCGCCAGATGGAGCGGCTAAGCAAATTCCATGAGCATGTGCTCCTGAAATTTGACGAGAAGCTCAAGGAAACCGATCCGCCCGAGGCCCAGCTGATGGAAGCCGAAAGCTCCCGCTTTTTGCGCGAGCAATTGCACAGCTCCGCCGAGCAGCCGGACGACAGGCTGCGACTGCATATCGTCGCTTCAGCCTTGTATGATTACAGCTACCAGATCGGCCGGCTGGACAAACTGGTCGAGCAGTATCATCGGGGCGGGGAAGAGAGGAAGTAAAGGGGACGGGTAAGGGGGTGTAATGGTACAAACGGAATGCCCCCTGCTGCCGTTTCATTCACCAACTGGGTAATAAGGAAGCAGCCATGGTATAATTTTAGCGGTGGTGCTTACACGACTATACGGGGAACGAATTGACTACGGAAACGCCGATCATGGCACTTATAGAGGAATAGAAGTGTAATTGCTTATGAACAGGAGAAGTGCGATGATCAACCAAACACTATTGAGTCTTCTATCTGAAGAGATGAACATGGGGCTTAAGGGGGGGGCTGTATCATCAGACCCAAATTAAGCTGGCTTATAATTCCAACCGCATCGAAGGCAGTCGGTTATCGGAGGAACAGACACGTTACATTTTTGAAACCAACACGATAAATGTAAGGCAAGAAGAAGCAGCAAGTGTTGACGGTATTGTAGAGACGGTAAACCACTTTGCATGCTTTGACTATATGTTGAAACTTGCACATGAAGATTTGTCGGAGGAAATGATATGGACGGCAACGGCCGGGTCGGCCGGATCATCATGTTTAAGGAATGTCTGAAGCATAACCTGGTGCCCTTTATTATTGACCATGAGCACAAATTGTTTTACTACCGTGGTTTGAAGGAATACCGTTCAGAGAAAGGGTACTTGATGGATACCTGCCTGTCGGCTCAAGATCGTTACGAGGAGCTGGTTCCGGAGCTTAGGCGTTCCATGCAGGAGCCGAAGGGTCCCTTACCGGGAGAGTAGATCATGAGTTCCCCCGCGTCATTTCCCCACCCGAAACACCACATACCGCTGCCCCGCATAATTCAGCACGGTATACAGCACATTCCCCAGAATCACGGCGACGGTGTGGCTGTGGATGGCCGCCCAGGCTGGCAGCCCTTCCTCCAGCCAGCCGGTCAGCAGGCTGCTGCCGGAGTAGGCAAGCAGGTAACAGCACGACAGAACTGCGGCAAATGTCACGATGCCTGTAGCGTGCGGAGCCTGGCTGCGGAAGGTGAAGGCCCGGTTCAGCACATAGCTGACGCATGCGCCGAAGACGGTGCCGATCAGTGTTGAGGTCCAGTAATCAAGCTTGGCGAGATGAAGCAGCAGCAGCGTCACGGACAAACCAACGGCAGTATTCAGCAAGCCGACGAGCAGAAAGCGGAATAAACTCGATGTGAAAAATGAGATCAGCACAGCGACAAATGCTCCTTTGGATGAATGAGATGGATAAAATTCGACAAAATGCGTGAATTGGCGGGTTCGCTTTCCCATGCCTAATATTAGCACCTGAGAAAATCCGGAATGTATGGTAAACTGGATATTAGGTGTATTTAAACATAACATACATGCGCTGAAAAGTTGACTCTAAAATAATAATCGACAAATCGATAAAATTCGAAACTTGGTGTATTCTGTATTTGTAGGACTAAAGATCTATATTTCGACAAAATGAGGATGTCCAGGAGGAGCTAGGCCGAACATGGGCAAACGGATCGTAGCCGGCTTGTGCAGCGTGCTGCTGGTACTCACGCTGGCGGCGTGCGAGGCGGCCGGTACCGGCAAGTCCGGGATAGAGAAACCTGAGATAGAGAAGCCTGAGATAGAGAAATCCGGGACGGAGGTCAGGCCGCTCCTCCCCGGTCAGTCGTATGGAAACGACCCTCTGCTGCAGACGCGTCGCGATGCGCTGGAAGCATTTATCCAAGGGAGGCTGACAGGACCTTACGGGGTCTATACGAACCTGCTGGAGACGGATCAGTCGGCAGAGGCGGCGACCGGGCATGAGGTGCTCAGTGAATCGGCGGGCTTCCGGATGCGCTATTATGCACGGACCGGGCAGCGGCAGAGGTTTGATGCGGAGTGGGCGCGCGCGAAGCGGATTTTTGACCTGCCGAGCGGGTTCAGCTACCGCTACAGCCCGCTGCATAACAAAACGTATCCCGTCAACGCGGCCGTGGATGACCTGCGAATCATCCGCAGCCTGCATGAGGCGGGCAGCAAGTTTCAGGATGCGGCCTACACGGCGGAAGCGGAGACTTACGGACAGCGTTTCTATGCGCACAATGTGAAGGACGGGCGGCTTGTTGATTTTCATGACTACCAGGCGCAGGTGACCAATTCATTTATTACGTTGTGTTACATTGATTTGAGGTCGCTTGAACTGCTGCCGGCAAACGCCAAGTCCAAGGCTGCGTTGATGTCCCGTATGTTGGGTATTAGTAAGGGAGGGTATCTGGGCGACAGCTTTCCGTTCTATGAAACCCGTTATGATTATAAGACGGAGCGGTATGCGTCAGAGCAAATCAATACGGTTGAATCGCTGCTGACGATCCTTGCTTTGGCTGAGGTGAGGGGACATGAGCCGGCCAGCATCCGGTTTGTGAAGGAGCAGGTGAGCGCCGGTACGCTGTACGGAAAGTACACGCGCGAGGGCAAGCCGGCGACGGATATTCGTTCAACGGCCATCTATGCGATCACGGCGATGATCGGCGCGGAGCTGGAGGACCGGGCTTTATATGAGGACAGCATTCGCCGGATGGGCGAGCTTCAGGTGCTGGACGACGCGAGTCCATTGTATGGCGGCTTCGCTGATCCGGTCTCCGGCCAGGCGTATTCCTTCGATAATCTCATGGCTTCGCTGGCATTTGCATATTAAGAGAAAAGAGGGCTTGCCGCATGTCACCGGGTACGGTTTTTCGTTTGATCGCCCGATGGGTGTCGCCTGCGGCAGCTGCGGCTGCCGGGGTGTTCTTGATTACGGTTATGGCATTGTTCGTGCCTCCGTATATCGGTATGGCCGACAACGGAGACTATTTTCGGATTTTATACGGCAACGGGCTTTATTTCAGTGATCCGGCCTATATGAGCAAGTATTTGGGCTACTTTATCAAGGAATACGGCATTCTTCAATATTATGATGAAAACGCGGCGGCGTTGTTTTCCTCCCAAAGCTTGTTTCTCCATCTGGGGCTGCTGCTGAATAAGCTGCTGTACAGTACGACGGTGTTTGATATCCGCTTCCAGGGCTTCATTTATACGCTGCTGTATACAGCGGCTGTCTATTTGCTGGTGGAGGCTGCGACCTGGAAGCTGCCTGCAAAGCTCGGCTATCCGATCGCAGCGCTGGCGGTGTTTATGTTTGCGGATACGGCGTATACGGCGTTTTTTAACTCGTTTTTCAGCGAAAGCGTTGTGCTGATCATGGCGCTGCTGGTCATCGCCTCGGGCTTGCTGCTGTACCGCAAACGGTACAACGATTATGCGATGCTGGCGGTATTTGCGGTCAGCGGTCTGCTCCTGACGACGAGCAAGCAGCAAAATGCTCCGGTGGGCCTGATTATCGCGGTGATGGGCGTGCTGGTGATCTTGATCCGGTCGAGCCGCACCTACCGGGCCGTGGCTTCCGGCGTGCTGGCCAGCTTGCTGGCGGCAGGTATTGGCACCTATGCGCTGATTCCGCATGAGTTTGTACATATCAATAAATACCATGCGATGACGCGCGGAGTTTTGATGAATTCGCATGATCCGGAAGCGACGCTGAAAACGTTCGGAATTGACAAGCAGTACGCCGTGCTGAACCACAGCATTTATTTTGCTCCGCATGCGACAATTGATGTCGATTCGGAGCTGCTGGAGAAGGAGTTTTACAGCCAGTACGGCTTTGTCTCGATTTTGACCTATTATTTAACGCATCCGGATCAAGCAGGGAAAATGCTGAATCTGGCCGCGCAGCAGGGCTTCACGATTCGTCCTCCCGCCATGGGCAATTATGAGGAATCGGCGGGCAAGCCGTTTGCGGCGCAAACGTCGTTTTTCGCCGGCTACAGCCTGTTGAAGGACGCGCTGGCGCCGAAAACGTTCGGCTTCATTCTCATCTGGATGCTGGTGGTGCTTGGGCTGTACACCCCGTCCTTTCTTGCGGGGTTCCGCGCCCGGCATATGCGCCATATGCTGCGGCTGTCGCTGGTTGCGATGATGATGATGGTCGGACTGTCGGGGATCGCGGTGTCGATCATCGGGGCGGGGGACGCGGATTTGTCCAAGCATGAATTTCTGTTCACGACCTGCTTCGATCTGATCACCTTCATCGTTGCTGCCGATGTGCTCGGGCGCAGGCTCTGGGGCAAGGAGGAGCTGGAGCCGGTCCCCGAAGAGGAGCCGGACGAGGTTGAAGCGGACTATGAAGATGAAGAGGATGCGCAGCTGGCGAAACAAAATATTGGCACCTGAGAAAAGTCGGCGTGTATGGTAAAATGGTCTAATCTGTGATAAGGAAGAGAAAGAGGGCTTGCTCCATGTCACCGGGTTCGATTTTGCGTTTCCTCGCCCGCAGGGTGTCGCCTGCGACAGCTGCGGCTGCCGGGGTGTTCTTGATTACGATCATGGCGCTGCTGGTTCCTCCGTATATCGGCATGGCCGACAACGGGGATTTTTCACGGATTTTATATGGCAATGGTCTTTATTTCAGCCTGCCGGATTATAAAAGCCGGTTCCTTGGTTATTTTGTCAAGGATTATGGCATTGTTCAATATTATGACGAGTACGGAGACGCTTTATTTTCCTCGCAGAGCTTGTTTATTTATGTATCGCTGCTGCTGAACAAGCTGCTGTACAGCTCAACGGCGTTTGATATTCGCTTTCAGGCGTTCGTCTACACCATGCTGTACACGATAGCGGTTTACTTGCTGGTGGAGGCTGCAACCTGGAAATTGTCTTGGAAGGTGGGCTACCCGCTGGCTGCCTTGGCCGTATTCCTGTTTGCCGATACGGCGTACACGTCGTATTTCAACTCCTTTTTCGGTGAAAGCGTTGTGCTGATCATGGCGCTGCTTGTCCTGGCTTCCGGGCTGCTGCTGTACCGTAGACGCTACAATGATTATGCGATGCTTGCCGTATTTGCGGTCAGCGGGTTGATCCTCACGATGAGCAAGCAGCAAAATGCGCCGGTCGGCCTGGTCATTGCGGTGATGGGCGTGCTGCTGATCTTTATTCGCACAAGCCGCACGTACCGGCTGCTGGCGGCTTGCATGCTGACGAGTATGCTTGCGGCTGGAATCGCGACCTATGTGCTCATCCCGAAGGAATTTGTTCATATGAACCAATACCATGCGATGACGCGCGGGATTTTGCTGGATTCGCACGACCCGGAGGCGACGCTGAAATCGTTCGGAATTGACAAGCAATATGCGATGCTGAATGGCAGTATTTACTTTCGGTCGTATGCAACGGTTGATATGGACTCCGAGCTGCTGGACAAGGAATTTTACAGCCGGTATGGCTTTGTTTCGATACTCGCTTATTACATTACGCATCCGGATCAGGCTGGGAAAATGCTCAATCTGGCCGCCCAGCACGGCTTTACGATCCGTCCGCCCGCGATGGGCAACTACGAGCTGGAGGCGGGGAAGCCGTTCGGGGCGCAAACGTCTTTTTTCTCCGGCTATAGCCTCCTGAAGGACGCGCTGGCGCCGAAAACGTTCGGCTTCATCTTGCTCTGGATGCTGCTGGTGCTCGGGCTGTACATGCCGTCCTTTCTCGCCGGCGTTCGCGCGCGGCACAGCCGCCATATGCTGCGGCTATCGCTGATGGCTATGATGATGCTGGTCGGATTGTCGGGCATCGTCGTGTCGATTATCGGGGCGGGAGACGCGGATTTGTCCAAGCATGAATTTTTGTTCACCACCTGCTTTGATCTGGTTTCCTATGTCACCGCTGCCGATGTGTGCGGACTGCGGCTCTGGAGCAAGGAGGAGCTGGAGCCTGTCGCGGAGGAGCTGCCGGAGGACGAGGAGGAAGCGGAGGAGGCGTACAACTAGACAGGAGGGGAGCGTATGCTGCGCAGAACGATAACGATGCTTTGTCTGCTGCTCGCGTGCGGCCTGTTTATCGCTCCGATGGCTCCGGGCCGGACCGTGCAGGCGGCTGAACTCGCCGGTGCGGCGAATGCGGGGAATAGCAGCGCCGCCGCAGGGAGCGAAGCGAAGAAGCCCAAGCAGGTGCTGGTCATCTATGACAGTCTGGCGTTAGGCACGAAAGCCGAGGGCAATATCGAGGCGCTGCAGCGGCTGCTTGCGTCGTTCCAGGCCCAGGTGACGCTGCACTCGTTCGACCAGTACAAGCCCGGGATGCTCGGCGGCTTCGACGGCGTGATCGAGCTGCGCAACCGGCGGGATTTGCCGCAGCTGCCGGCAGGCTATGCGCAGGAGCTTGCCGCCTATGCAGGCAAGTACCTGCATATCGGAGCCTTTCTGCCCGAGCAGGCGGCGCAGGCGCTGGAGCTGCAGGAGGAGCCCGGCGGCCGCGACACGGCGAAGCTGACGATCGGTCAGCTGTCGCAGGCGGGGATTGGCGTCGAGGCGATGCCGTCGATCACGCATTTCGCGGGCCAAGCGTACGGGACGTGGACCTCCGGTCTGCGGTCGCAGACATCGCCGTACGGCGTGCTGAACGGCCGCTTTGCCTATGTGCCCCAGATGGAGAAGGGCAATCTGAGCGAGCTGGCCATCGCTTACCTGCTGAAGGACTGGCTGTCCGTCGAAGGGCAGGGCCGCTATTATGCGGCGTTCCGGGAAGTCTATCCGTTCTCGGACCTCGGGCTGCTCAAGCGGATGGCCGACCAGCTGTATGAGGCGGGCATTCCGTTTATCGTCAGCGCCGCCCCGGTGCTGGAAAACTTCGACTATCCGGCCGTAAGGAGATATTTGGAAACGCTCAAGTATGTGCAGTCCCGCAATGGCAGCATCGTGGTGAACGCGCCGTTTGTGGCGATGAGCCTGAACCATGATATCAAGACGCTGAAAAGCCTGATGGCGACCTTTATCCAGGTGCTGGCCGATTACGGGATTGCGCCGCTGGGGGTCGGGGCGGAGATGTATTGGACGTATGACGAGCACTATGCGACGCGGGGCCTTACTTTTTTTGACTCAATGCTGATGTTTCCGAATGAGCGGATTTTATATCAGGCGCGGACGGACAAGTCAAGCGCGATGGCGTCTACGTTGTACACGCTGCCCTTCGGAGAGCTGAAGCGCTTCGGGCAGACGACTACGCGGATCGAGCCGCTGCCGATGAATACTGCGCTTGTGCTTGACATGCCGCAGGACGAGCAGCAGCTGAAGGAGACGCTGGAGGCGCTCAAGGGCGATTGGAGGGCGTATGCCGATTACAAGCTTGCCGCTCATGAAGTCCGTACCGACAGCTACGAGATTCGCTCCCGGCAGGGCGCGCTGCAGATCAACGGACGGACGCTCGTGCTGAACAAGGCGTTTAACGAGGTGGACGCGCAGCATACCTACATTCAGGAGGGGCCGCGCACGCTGGATGAGCTGTTTACCGTGCAAAATAACATTTTTATTGCATTAATTGCATCGACATTAGTTATTTTTGCCGGCTTCCTCGTCATCGGATACCGGCTGTACAAACGCAAATATATCCACTCGGAGCGAAAACTATGACTCTTGCCGATTTGTTTATGCTTGTTTCCGTCATGTGTATCTGGTCACTGCTGCTTGTGAATGTTGTGCTGATTGTGGCCGGTTACTTGTATTACATTCAGTTGGAAAATCAGGATGTCCCCGAGCTGGAGGGGGAGGCGCCGTTTGTGTCGATCATGGTGCCGGCGCATAACGAAGCGAAGGTCATCGTGAAGACGGTGGAGTCGCTGCTGGCGCTGCAATATCCGCGGGACCGCTACGAAATTATCGTCATCAACGACAACTCCTCGGATGACAGCAGCGTGCTGCTCGGCAAGCTGCAGGCGAAGCACCCGGAGCGCAATCTGATCGTGCTGAACACGGACGCGGTTACCGGAGGCAAAGGGAAGTCCAACGCGCTCAATCTGGGCTTCGGCCTGAGCCGCGGTGAGCTGATCGCGATCTACGATGCCGACAATACGCCGGAGCGCAAGGCGCTGCTGTACCTCGTCTCGGAAATTGCGCATGATGCCAAGCTGGGCGCGGTGATCGGCAAGTTCCGGACGCGGAATCGCGACGCCAATCTGCTGACCCGGTTTATCAACATTGAGACGTTATCGTTCCAGTGGATGGCGCAAGCAGGCCGCTGGAAGCTGTTCAAGCTGTGCACGATTCCCGGTACGAATTTCATTATGCGGCGCGAGATTATTGAACGGATCGGCGGCTGGGACGTGAAGGCGATCGCCGAGGATACCGAGATCAGCTTCCGGATTTATATGATGGGCTACAAAATCAAATTCCAGCCGAAGTCGGTCACCTGGGAGCAGGAGCCGCAGACGCTCAAGGTTTGGTTCAAGCAGCGGACACGGTGGGCCAAGGGCAACATCTATGTGATCGTCAAAAATATCCCGCGGCTGTTTGATCCGAAGGCCAGGCTGATCCGGTTTGATATTTTGTATTTTCTGTCCATTTACTTTTTGCTGCTGACCTCGCTTATTACATCGGACCTGCTGCTTGTGCTGAACGCGCTCGGGTATATTACGACGACCATTGCAAGCTTCAGCTCGTTTCTGTGGCTGCTGGCGATTACGCTGTTTATTGTCGGCACGTTTATTACGCTTGTCACCGAGAAGGGCGAGATGCGGCTGTCCAATGTATGGATCATTATGCTGATGTATATTTCCTATTGCCAGATGTGGATGGTCGTAGCCGCTTACGGCATGTATACTTACCTCAAGGATGTTATATTCAAACGGGAAGCCAAGTGGTATAAAACCGAGCGCTTCTAAATCGCTTCCAAGGCAGGAGAGAAGACTTGTGAACAAACGATTGCTGACCATTGCTCTGCTCTGCTTCGCTTTGCTGCTGCCGCCGGGCGTTCGTGCGGAAGGCGCAGAGGCAGGGGCCGCCGTCCGGAAAACGTATGGTACGATGCTGAATACCGCTTCGCTCATTGGCGGGGGCAGCTCGGCGCAACAATTTTTCCAGGTCGAAGATTACTGGAAGGTGGAGGCGGTCCAGATTCAGCTGGACTACAAGGCTTCGCAGCTGACGAACGGAGAACGCTCCAGCGTGACGCTGCTGCTGAACGGCACCCCCTTTCATTCCTTCCGACCGGTGATGGGGGATGCGGACAAGCAGCAGCTGACGATCAGCGCGCCGACCTCGCTGCTGATCGAAGGCGGCAATACGCTGACGATCCAAGGCTCTCTGGAGACGACGAATCCGGCAACGCAGCTTGCTTGTTTACCGACCGATATGCGCAACAATTGGCTGCAGGTGTTCGATACGTCGCGTATTGCGGTCCAATATGCCAATGAAGCGATGAAGGACAGCATTCAGGACTTTAACCGCCATTTTATCGGACTCGATACGGTGGATGAAGGGCTGAATGCAGTTGCGGTGTCGGAGCGCGGCGATGTGGCTGAGCTGGAGGCAGCTACCTACGCATTGTCCGGCTTTGCCAAGGCCAACAAGCTTAAGGGGAAAACGATCCCGCTGGTGCAATACGGCGCTGAGCAGGTGAAGGGCAAGCAGGCTGTTGTGCTGTTTGCGCTCTATGACAACCTGCCGAATGAGCTGAAGGCGCCGCTGAGCACGTCCGAGCTGCAGGACAAGGCGCTGATCCAACTGGTGAACGCGGGCGCGCAGCCGACGCTGGTCGTGACATCGCGTGATGCGGCGATGCTGGCGAAGGCGGGACGGCTCGTAGCCAATCAGTCGCTGCTGGAGCAAATGAGTGCGAATACGAAGCTTGTGGATGCGACGACTGAGGTTGCGACGCCTGCGGTCAATGTCAGCCGCAATGTCACATTGACCGAAATCGGCGATAAGCTGACCGGCTCGATGCACAGGGAAAAGACTTATTTCGTTGCGCTGCCGGGCAACCGTTCCGTTGCGGACGCCAGCAAGCTCAGCCTTAATTTCCGCTATGCGAAAAATCTCGATATGAGCCGTTCGATGGTAACGGTGCTGATCGACAGGACGCCGATTGGCAGCAAGAAGCTGTCTGCCGAGCTGGCGGATGGGGACCATCTGACATTGCCGGTGCCGAAAAATTTGAACATCTCCGGCAATTTCTCGGTAACCGTTGCGTTTGACCTGGAAATTCCGAATAATAGCGGCTGTATTGAAAATCAGGACCAGATGCCGTGGGCCTTCGTCGAAAAGGACTCGATGCTGCAGCTGAATACGAAGGACCGGGCGGATCTGCTGTTTAATAACTATCCGTATCCGTTTCTGCGGGACGGCAGCTATAACCAGATTGCCGTTGTGCTGCCAAGCAAACGCGAGACCTATACGTACCAGACGCTGACCAGCCTGTTTAACCTGCTCGGCCAATATGCGCAGACGAATACAGGCGAGGTCCGTTTTTATGGGGATGAAGCCGGGGCCACGGAGCTGAAGGGCAGACAAGTCGTGGCCATCGGCAGCTACCAGGACAACAAGGTGATCCGGGAGGCCAACGACAAGCTGTACTTCCGGTATGGCGCAGGCGGAGCCGGATTTCTGTCGAATGAAAAGATGAGCATCGAGACGGAATACGGGAAGCGAATCGGGTCGCTGCAGCTGATCGACTCGCCGTATGAAAATGGCTACGGGCTGCTGGCGGTTACGGGCAGCAGCCCGGAATATACGTATTTGGCCTCCAAGCTGATCGCCACCGAGGGGACGCTGTGGAAGGTGTTCGGCGATGGCGTCGTCACGGACAAGGATGGCAATACACAGGCGTTCCGGTTCAAAAAGCTGGCCGAGGCCGAGCCGTCTTCGCTGATGAGCGATGTGCTGGCGCGCAAGGATGTACTGGGCTTCACGATTGCAGCGGCGCTGGTCATGGTGCTGGTGCTTGTGTCTCTGATTATGATGATCCGCAAGCATAGGAAGCGAACTTCGAGGTCGAAGCCGAAGACGGGTACGAAAACGAATACCGACACGAATACGACGACGAGGCGGGGGCGGAGACGATGAGACGGTTGCAAGGCGGCACGGTATCGGACGGAGCATTTTTGCTGCTGTTCATCGCCTGCTTTATCAGCATCGTGTTTATAGCGGCGGACCCGAATTTGTACATCCAGAACATTATTTTTCTGAATCTGGCGTTTCTGATCGCCGTCATCACTTATTTCACCAGCGTGACGACAGGCTTGATTCTGAATATTTTGTTTGTGTTCGGCTACGGGACGTTCACGTTGTACCAAACTGTCGTGGCCGGAGGAACGATTGCGACGCAAAACTACTTCTGGCTGATCATGACGCCTTTGTTTACGATTGCGACATGGTTGTTTACAATGGCGAACAAGCAGCTTCAAACGGAAAATGAGGAGCTCAAAAAAGCGAACGCCTCGCTGGCGACGGTAGATGAGACGACGAGCTTGAAAAATACGTTGTCCTTCCAAAACGATGCGACCGTATTTATGGCGCTGTCCGTCCGCTACAACATGCCGCTGACGCTGCTGGTGCTTAGTGTCAAGTATTGGGACGAGATCAGGCGGATGATCAGCGAGGAGAAGCTGATGGAGGCGGTGCACGATCTGTCGCAAATTAACCAGACGAGCATCCGGACGAATGATTCGCTTTACATGCTGAACCGCGAAAATCCAACCTGGGGGATGCTGCTGTTCACCGACCGCGAAGGAGCCAACTTTGTTATCGACCGGCTGAAAAATCGCGTCGATGTGCTGAATACGACGGAATACGCGCAGAAATACAAGGTGGAGCTGGTGTTGAAAATCGGCGCGATCGAATACGACAAGGAAACGATCCCGACGCCGATCGCGTTTATCGCCCAGGCGAAAAAGCAGCTGGAATTCGATGTCTAGTGGGCTTCGGGGAGTATAGGCCGTAATGGCGCATAAGTAACGGAAGGAGCCTTCATTTCCAGGGTAGACGGAGATGAAGGCTGTTTGGCGTTTCAGCTGTTTCTGCTTCCGCGGCGCCGCTTTTCAGCGCGTTCCTGGTGTGCTGTTCGCTGCTGCCTATGGCGGGAACGGGAGCTGCCGAAACGGAATAAGATAAAGCCGGGAGGAGGAACGCCTGATGTCCACCATTGCGCAAATTGCCGCTGTCGGCGATATTTTGATCTCTTCGTCCATTGTGAATGCGGCCCGTCGCACGGATGCGGACGGTTACGATTTCGCTCCGCTGTTCCGTTATGTCGCGCCGCTGCTGCGGCAGGCGGATTTGACGATCGGCAATCTGGAGGTGCCGCTCGGCGGGAAGCAGAGCCGGTTTACGTACCGCCATCCGCGTACCGGGTTTTATACGTTTCACGCGCCTGAGCGGCTCGCTTCCGATTTGCGGGAGGCGGGCTTTGACGTGCTTGTGACGGGCAATAATCATTGTCTGGACCGGGGAACCGAGGGCTTGATCCGCACGCTGAATGTGCTGGACCAGGCGGGTGTGGCGCATACCGGAACCTTTCGCAGCGAAGCGGAGGCCAGGCAGCCGTTATTGCTCGACGTGAAGGGTATAAGGATCGGGATACTGTCCTATTCGAAAAGCACCAACAAGCTGCCGCTGGCGCGCGAGCAAGCGTGGATGGTCAATCTGCTGAACGAGGAGCAGATGCTGCGTGATCTTGCAGCCGTCCGTCGGCAGGCGGACTATACGATTGTATGTCCGCATTTCGGCAAGGAATATACCCATGAGCCGGTAGCCGTGCAGAAGCGGATTGTCCGTATGCTGCAGCGGGGCGGGGCCGATCTGGTGCTGGGCGCGCACCCGCATGTCGTGCAGCCGGTCGTGCATGCTCCCGGCGGACAGGCGGCGGCCTATTCGCTCGGCAATTTCGTCTCGACGACGCTAATGGGCCGTCCCGCCACGCGCCATGGGCTGCTGCTGCTGGCTACGCTGGAAAAGGATGAAATCGGCACCCGGCTGCGTCAGCTGGATTACGTGCCGACCTGGGTGCGCCGCGTCCGTACGAAGGCCGGAACGGCTTATGAAGTGCTGCCGGTGCGCGAGCTGATCACCGCAGGACGCGAGCTCCCGGCGTCCATGAGCGCTGCTGAACGCAAGTCCATGCTGCGCGCGGCCCGGCAGACGATGCAGATCGTGCAGCGGCGCGTGAAATAAGCAGAGGATACGTGCGCAGGGGTGAGCATGTTGTGCGTGTGAAAGAAGCAGAAGGTACGTGTACGGGGAGAGCGCGGAACGTGCGTGTGGAATAAGCAGAAGGTACGTATACGGGGAAAGCGCGGGTCGTGCGTGTGAAGGAAGCGGAGGCATGGTGGCTCAGGCTCAGGCTGTCGGCTGACGGAATTTGGCTAGCGCCGGTCCGCGTATGGGGCTGACGGCAATTGGGCAGGAGCCGGTCCGCGTATGGAGCTGACGGTATTTGGCCGACACTGGGAGCGTAGACCATGTTCACGAGGGGGCGCGTTATGAGGCAATGGGGATGGAGTCGGCTGACGATTGCGGTGCTCCTGGCAGGCTTGCTGGCAAGCTTACTGGCCGGGCTGCTGACAGGTTGGCTGGCGGGGAATCGGCCGCAAGCCGTCGAAACGGGCAGCCGCCGCGCGGCGGAACCGTCTGACCCGCCCGGGCAAGGTCAGGGGGCCGGGTATCGTCCGGATACCGGCTCCTTGACGGGAGCAGCTGTACAGTGGGGTTTAGCGCCGGAGCGGCCGATAGCGGGACAAGCTGTGAAGGTGACCATACAGCTGCTTGACGGGCAGCAGCGCCCGCTCAGGCGGCTTGAGCTGCGCCATGAGCTGCCGCTGCATCTGATTGTGGTCAGCAAAGACCTGAGCTATTACGACCATCTGCACCCGGCTGAGCGCGGCAATGGACGTTATGAGCTGGAGGTGATCTTGCCTGCAGCAGGCGAATACCGGCTGTTTGCCGACTTTATGCGGTATGGCGGCGGCCGCGAGGTGCATGCTTATTCGGTGCAGGCGGGGGGCTAGCAGCTAGCGGCGGAGCGGTCCGTTTAATCGCGATGAGAGACGGTGCGCTGGAAAACTGCCCTGTTTTCCGGACGTCGTACTTAAACTTGTGCGTATTCTGGGCTGATGGTGTCGTACCGGGCTGGTCGCCGTTTCGGTTGACATACGGGTGGGGGGTATAATATGATGAAGTCATCATTCAAGTAAAGCCGGGCAAATAGGAGTGGTAGTGATGACAACCGCCGGACAGCGTCAAGAGACGTGGCAAGTAACAGGCATGACCTGCGCTGCGTGTGCGACCCGGATTGAGAAAGGCTTAACGAGGCTGGAGGGGGTTTCCGTCGCGACGGTAAATTTGGCTCTGGAGCAAGCCTCGGTGACTTATGATCCTGCGCTTACGGATCGGAGCCGGGTGGAAGGGAAAATCGAAGCGCTTGGTTATGGCACGGTGCAGGAGAGCGCCGAGCTTCAGATCGGCGGGATGACGTGCGCCGCTTGCGCGACCCGGATCGAAAAGGGCTTGCATAAGCTGCCGGGCGTAAACCGGGCGACGGTTAACCTTGCGCTGGAAACAGCTTACGTGGAATACAATCCGGCGCAGACAGGAGTATCCGATGTCGTGAAGAAGGTTGCCCAGCTCGGCTATGAGGCAGCTCCCAAGCAGGAGGAGCAGGAGCCGCAGCAGCGCAAGGCGGCGGAAATCGGGCGGCAGAGGCGCAGACTGCTCGTCTCCGCGCTGCTCTCTCTGCCGCTGCTCTGGGCCATGGTGAGCCATTTCGCCTTCACCTCGTTTATTTGGCTGCCGGAGCTGTTTATGAACCCGTGGTTCCAGCTTGTGCTGGCTACGCCGGTTCAGTTTGTCATCGGCTGGCCCTTCTACGTGGGCGCGTATAAAGCACTGCGCAACGGCAGTGCGAATATGGATGTGCTGGTTGCGCTTGGCACTTCGGCTGCTTATTTGTACAGCTTGTATTTGACGTTTGAAAACGCACTGGCAGGTCACGGACACGGCGCCGGGTATTATTATGAAACGAGCGCTGTGCTCATTACGCTGATTTTGCTTGGTAAGCTGTTTGAAGCGCTGGCCAAGGGCCGGTCATCCGAAGCGATTCGTACCTTGATGGGCTTGCAGGCGAAAACAGCGCGAGTCATCCGCGACGGACAGGAGCTGCAGCTGCCGATCGGCGACGTCGTGGTCGGTGACAGGCTGCTTGTCAAGCCGGGGGAAAAAATTCCGGTGGACGGCATCGTGGAGGAGGGAGCCTCCTCCATTGATGAGTCGATGCTGACGGGCGAGAGCCTTCCGGTGGAGAAGAAGCCCGGCGACAAGGCGATCGGCGCGACCATCAACAAAAACGGCTCGCTTCGCATTCGTGCGACGCAGGTCGGCAAGGATACGGCGCTGGCGCAAATTATCCGGGTTGTCGAAGAAGCGCAAAGCTCCAAAGCGCCGATTCAACGGGTAGCCGATGCCATTTCCGGCATCTTCGTTCCGATTGTGGTCGGGATCGCGGCGCTGACGTTTGTCAGCTGGTATTTTGTCATTGGAACAGGCGGGTTTGCGGATGCGCTGGAGAAGGCGATTGCCGTGCTGGTCATTGCATGCCCATGCGCCCTCGGTCTGGCTACACCGACCTCGATTATGGCCGGATCAGGGCGGGCGGCTGAGCTGGGCATTTTGTTCAAGGGCGGAGAGCATCTGGAGGCAGCCCACCGGATCGACACGGTTGTCGTGGATAAGACGGGAACCGTGACGAAGGGCAAGCCGGCCTTAACGGATGTTCGCATCAGCCGCGGGCAGGACGAGCAGACGCTGCTGTCCTGGGTAGGAGCGGCGGAACGCTCTTCGGAGCATCCGCTTGCCGAAGCGATTGTCGCAGGTATTATGGCGCGCGGTATTCAACTGGCGGCACATACGGACGGGTTCGAGGCGATCCCCGGCTATGGGGTACGGGCGGTCGTGGAGGGCCGGGAGCTGCTGATCGGCACCCGCAGGCTGATGGAGAAGGCTGGCGTTGACGCGCAACCGGCTTATACGGACATGAGCGCTTTGGAGGAAGAAGGGCGGACCGTCATGCTGATTGCCGTCGATGGCGATTATGCCGGGATGGTTGGCGTTGCGGATACGATCCGCGATACCTCGCGTGAAGCCGTGGCGCGCTTGCAGCGCGAAGGCATCGAGGTACTGATGATGACCGGCGACAATGAGCGGACGGCGCGGGCGATTGCGGCGCAAGCGGGCATAGCGCATGTGCTGGCTGAGGTGCTGCCGGAGGGCAAGGCGCTGGAGGTGAAGAAGCTGCAGGACGCCGGGCGCAAGGTGGCGATGGTCGGGGACGGCATCAATGATGCGCCAGCGCTGGCGACGGCGGATATCGGCATGGCGATCGGCACCGGGACGGATATCGCGATGGAAGCGGCCGATGTGACCTTGATGCGCGGCGACCTGACAGGCATTTCCGATGCGATTGGCCTGAGCCGCAGGACGATGCGGAACATTCGTCAAAATTTATTTTGGGCGCTCGCCTACAACGTCGTCGGCATCCCGATTGCGGCGCTGGGTTTCCTGGCTCCGTGGCTTGCAGGCGCAGCGATGGCGCTCAGCTCGGTGTCCGTAGTGCTGAACGCGCTGCGGCTGCAGCGCATGAAGCTGTAGTGCGGCGGAAAGGAGCCCTGCTTGTGAAGCCTGTGCTGCTGCTGCTCGGTTATGTGCTGCTGATCGCCGCCGGCCTGCTGTATAAGCAGGAGCTTGCGGCCTGGCTAGCGGCCGGCGACAGCGCTGACCTGCCGCTGCTGCTGCTGTTGTCGGTGCTGCTTGCTCTTGTGCCGGTCATTCCGTTTGGCGTTGTGGGCGGCGTGATGGGAGCCAAGTACGGCGTGGCGGTCGGGTCTCTGCTGAACGTAGCCGGGTCCTCGATTGCCGCTGTGCTGATGCTGCTGCTCGTCCGCCTCTTGTTTCGCGAGCAGGGACGGAGCTACTTGGCCAGGTTTCGGCAGGTGGAACGATTTACCGTGATGTTTGAGCGTCATCCGTTTATCGGGGTGCTGGTAGCGCGTCTGCTGCCATTTGTTCCCGCTCCGGTCGTCAATATTTATTCGGCGTTGAGCCTTATTCCGGTTTGGCTGTTTGCCGCGGCGACGGTGCTCGGCAAGGTGCCGGTGATGCTCGTATTTGCCATTGTGGGCGACACCGTGGCAGCCGAGCCGGGTCAGGCCGCTGCTGTGCTGCTGATTTATTCTGCGTTTCTCGGCGTTGTTATGCTCGGCTACCGGCTTCGGCTGCGCCAAATGAAAGCGGTCGAGCGCGGCGGGAACGATGACCGAATGTGAGCTTCATCATCGGACGCGGGCTTTCCAGCGACAGCGAATTCCCGATATAATAGAGCGGGAGTTTGATGAGGAGGTCCGGGGAAGGTGACCCTGTTGCTAGCGTTAGATCAGGTAGTCAAGCGGCGTTATGAAGCGCCGGCTACTCAGCGATACGGTCTGGTTTATGGGCGAAGGACGGCTGCTGGAGCAGACCGCTCGGCGCGACTGCCCGGCATGATCGTTGCAGGCGCCGACCCTATTGAAACGGTCCGTTATCAGCTGCTCATTATGTTTATTCTTGCGGCGTCGGCGGCGCTGACGGCCATATTGCTGAGCTGGCTGAGCCACAAGCTGCGGTTTACCGCCGATTTGCGGCTGATTGCAGCCGATGCCGTCGCTTGAATCCGCAAGCTCCGGCGCCGTTTTCCAGCGGCGCCGGAGCCGGACGCCGAATGGACGCCGAAAGGATATGTCGAATTTGCGACGAGTGACATTTTTCACAGTGAATTCGGCAGCGCAGGATTACAATAAAGATAATTCCAAATCAAGGAGGATTCCGGCATGGAGCTACCGACTGTGGAAATGATGCAAAGCGCCCGCCCGACTCAGTTTATGGAGATGATAGAGCGGTTGAAGGAAGAGCACGACAACCTGCGTGTGCGACTGACTGACATCCGTCGGCAGGGTGAGGGAGTAACCAGGCTGAGATCCACCGCCGAGGCTGTGACCAGACTCAAGGAGCTGCGCGGCTCCATGGGGCAGCTGATGGATGCGCTGGACTGTCACGCCGGGTGGGAGGAACAGGAGCTATTCCCGCTGCTGACCCGTTATTTCAATAAAGTGCAGGGGCCGTCGATCATGCCGTCAATCTGGGTGATGGAGAAGGATCATGAGCTTGCGCACATGTTTGTTACGTCTTTCTACGAGGCAGTGGATCAGCTTGTCCTAGAAGGTGAAAAAATTCACATAAAGGCGGCGGCTTCACATCTCGTTCAGGCTTGCCTTATTTTGAGCGAGCATTTGAATTTGGAGGAAGAGGTTGTTTACCCGATGGCCGATCAGATTTTGCAGGATATCGACCATTTGTTTTCATAGCCCTGTAACCAAGTCCGGGCTTAGGCCCGCAAACCCGATCTGGAGGCGATCCGTATGACATCCGAACCTCAAAACACGATTACTTGTACCTGCTGCGGCAACGTACACGGCCATGGAGATACCGGCACCGCCTGGATTTGCGAGGATTGCCGCGTTTCTCCGGCAGAAGAAGCCGATCCCGGAACGTCGGACGGACTGCGCTAACTGGGGCGGAAGCCTCGGCAAGCCTGTCCGGCTGTAAGGGCTAAGCTGCAAGCCTGCATAGACGACCCGCAGCTTCATCTCAAGTCCGCAAGCAACATGGAGCCCGATCCGGCAATCTGAGGCGAGCTTCAATTCGAAATCGAACCATTTCAGGAGGAGATTAACGATGGCTGTGAAAGAAACGAAGGCTCAGGTACATCCGATTTCGGCGCAAGAGGAAGTGAACCGCCTGGTCAGTCAAGCTTTGCAGGCGCAGCAGGCGTACTTGCAGCTGGATCAGCAGCAGGTTGACCAACTTGTGCAGCAGATGGCGCTGGCCGGTCTGGATCGACACATGGAGCTGGCGAAGCTCGCGTTTGAAGAGACGGGGCGCGGCGTGTACGAGGATAAAATTACGAAGAACATTTTCGCAACGGAATATATTTACCACAGCATCAAGGCGGCGAAAACCGTCGGCACGATTGAGGAAAACCGTTATGAGAATTACCGGCTTGTCGCCGAGCCTGTCGGCGTGATCGCCGGCGTGACGCCAGTGACCAATCCGACGTCAACGACGATGTTTAAGTCGCTCATTGCGGCCAAAACCCGCAACCCGATCATTTTCGCCTTTCACCCGTCCGCACAAAAATCAAGTGTGGCTGCGGCGCGCACGCTGCGCGACGCAGCGGTGCTTGCGGGCGCTCCGGCCGCGTGCGTCCAGTGGATTGAGCATCCTTCCGTCGAAGCGACCCAACTGCTGATGAACCATCCGGACGTTGCGCTTGTGCTGGCGACCGGCGGCTCCTCCATGGTGAAGGCGGCTTACAGCACCGGCAAGCCGGCGCTAGGCGTAGGGCCGGGCAATGTGCCTTGCTTTATTGAGAAGACGGCGGATTTGAAGCAGGCGGTCACCGACCTGATTTTGTCCAAAACGTTTGACAACGGCATGATTTGCGCTTCGGAGCAGGCGGTTATTTTGGAGGAGCCGATCTACGAGCAGGCGAAGAAGCTGATGATCGAATTTGGCTGCTACTTCCTGAACAAGGAAGAAACCGAAGCCGTCTCCAAGCTGGTCATTAATCCGGAGAAATGTGCGGTCAACGCGGTGATTGTCGGCCAGCCGGCTGCCGCCATCGCCAAAATGGCCGGTCTGACGGTGCCGGAGCAAACGAAAATTCTCGTCGCCGAGCTGCAGGGCGTAGGCGAAGCGCATCCGCTGTCGGCCGAGAAGCTTAGTCCCGTGCTTGCTTGCTACAAGGTGAAGAACGCCGAGCAGGGCATCGCCCGGGCAGCCGAGGTCGTTGCTTTCGGAGGAATGGGCCACTCCTCGGTCATTCATTCCAAAAACGATCAGGTCGTGCAAGCCTTTGCCGCGAAGCTCCAGACCGGCCGCGTTATTGTCAATTCGCCTTCGACGCACGGCGCCATCGGCGACATTTACAACACCAACCTGCCGTCGCTGACGCTCGGTTGCGGCTCGTACGGACATAACTCGACGACGGCGAACGTCACGGCGGTCAACCTGTTGAACCTGAAGCGGGTCGCGGAGCGGACGGTCAATATGCAATGGTTCAAGATGCCGCCCAAGGTGTATTTCGAGAAGGGCTCCACGCAATATTTGGAGAAAATGCCGGACATCACCCGCGTCATGATCGTAACCGACCCGATGATGGTCAAGCTGGGCTATGTCGAGCGGGTCGAATATTACTTGCGCAAGCGCCGGACGCCGGTTCATATTGAGGTGTTCAGCGATGTGGAGCCCGATCCGTCCGTGGATACGGTGAATCGCGGCACTGCGATGATGCGTTCCTTCCAGCCGGACTGCATTATTGCGCTCGGCGGCGGCTCGCCGATGGATGCGGCGAAGGCGATGTGGCTGTTCTACGAATACCCGGACACCGACTTCCAGGCGCTCAAGCAAAAGTTTATGGACATCCGCAAGCGCGTGTACAAATACCCGCGTCTCGGCCAGAAAGCGACCTTCGTCGCCATTCCGACGACCTCGGGCACAGGCTCGGAGGTGACCAGCTTCGCGGTCATCACCGATAAAAATCAAGGCAACACGAAATACCCGCTGGCCGATTACGAGCTGACGCCGGATGTGGCGATTATCGACCCGGAATACGTGTACACGCTGCCCAAAACGGCGGTCGCCGATACCGGCATGGATGTGCTGACGCATGCGATTGAAGCTTACGTGTCCGTGATGGCCAATGACTACACCGACGGGCTGGCGATGAAAGCTATTCAGCTGGTGTTCCAGTACCTGGAGGCTTCGTATCAGACGGGCGATCCGCTGGCGCGGGAGAAGATGCACAATGCCTCAACGATCGCAGGCATGGCGTTTGCCAATGCGTTCCTCGGCATCAACCATAGTCTGGCGCATAAATGGGGCGGGCAATACCATACGGCGCACGGCCGCACCAACGCGATTCTGATGCCGCATGTCATTCGCTATAACGCTCAAAAGCCGACGAAATTTGCTTCCTTCCCGAAATACGACCACTTTATCGCCGATGTGCGCTATGCCGAAATTGCCCGGATGCTCGGCTTGCCGGCTCGCACGACGGAGGAAGGGGTGAACAGCCTGATCGACGCGATCCGCAAGCTGAACAAATCGCTCGGCATTCCGGAGAGCTTCCAGGCGATCGGCTTTGATCCGGCTGACTTCGAGTCGAAGGTCGACTATCTCGCGGATCGGGCATTCGAGGATCAGTGTACAACGGCGAATCCTCGCATGCCGCTGGTCAAGGAGCTGGCTGACGTCTACCGCAACGCGTTTTACGGCAAATTTTAAGTCCAAACATCATCATTCAGGTACAACCTGACAGGAGGGGTAACGATGGCTATTCAGGAAACGGCAGCTGCGGCTGGCGCGGGGGTTGCAGACTTGGCTTCATGGCGCAGCTTTTCGGCAGGCAAATGGCAATCCCATATCGACGTGAAGGATTTTATCGACCGGAACCTGAAGCCCTATACAGGCAACGAGAGCTTCCTGGCAGGGCCGACTGAAGCGACAGAGCAGCTATGGCAGCATATCCGCGAGCTGATGCTCAAGGAACGGGCCAATGGAGGCGTGCTGGACGTAGACGTGCAAACGGTCTCGACGATTACCTCGCACGGTCCCGGTTATATCGAGCAGGGGCTGGAGCAAATTGTCGGCTTGCAGACCGATGCGCCGTTCAAACGGTCCATCCAGCCGTTCGGCGGCATCCGGATGGCGGTTGACGCCTGCGAGGCTTACGGCTTCAAGGTGCCTGACGAGATCGTCAAGCTGTTCACAGATATTCGCAAAACGCATAACCAGGGCGTATTCGATGCGTATACGACCGGGATGAAGCTTGCCCGCAAGGCAGGCATTATTACCGGGCTGCCCGATGCGTACGGCCGCGGCCGGATCATCGGCGACTACCGCCGCGTCGCGCTGTACGGCGTGGATCGGCTGATCGCAGGCAAGCAGCAGGATCTGCTCCAGCTTGAGGTCGCTCCGATGACCGAGGAAGTGATCCGCGACCGCGAGGAGCTGTCCGAGCAAATTCGCAGCCTGGCTGAGCTGAAGGCGATGGCGCGCTCCTATGGCGCGGACATTTCCAAGCCGGCAGGCAACGCGAAGGAAGCGATCCAGTGGGTATACTTCGCGTACCTCGCGGCGATCAAGGAGCAGAACGGCGCTGCGATGAGTCTCGGCCGCGTCTCCAGCTTCCTTGATATTTTCATCGACCGGGATCTGGCGGAAGGGACGCTTACGGAGGCTCAGGCGCAGGAGCTGGTGGACCACTTCGTCATGAAGCTGCGGATCGTGAAGTTTCTGCGTACGCCGGATTATAACGAGCTGTTCAGCGGCGACCCGACGTGGGTAACCGAGTCGATCGGCGGCATGGCCCTGAACGGTACGACACGGGTAACGAAGTCTTCGTTCCGCTTCCTGCACACCTTGTACAATCTCGGTCCTGCGCCGGAGCCGAATTTGACCGTGCTCTGGTCCCGGAAGCTGCCGGACGGCTTCAAGCGTTACTGCGCCAAGGTGTCCATCGAAACGAGCTCGATTCAATACGAATCCGATGACCTGATGCTGCCGCATTACGGCGACGATTACGGGATCGCCTGCTGCGTATCCGCGATGCGGATCGGCAAGCAGATGCAGTTTTTCGGGGCGCGGGCGAATCTCGCCAAGGCGCTGCTGTATGCGATCAACGGCGGCGTGGATGAGAAGCTCGGCGTTCAGGTCGGACCGGCGTCGGCTCCGATTACGGGCGACCGGCTCGTGTACGAGGACGTGTACGCCAAGTTCGATCAGGTGATGGAGTGGCTGGCCGGACTGTATATGAACACGTTGAATGTCATTCATTTCATGCATGATAAATACAGCTACGAGCGCATCGAGATGGCGCTGCATGACCGGGAAATTTTACGGACGATGGCTTGCGGCATCGCCGGTCTGTCGGTCGTCGCCGATAGTTTGAGCGCGATCCGCTACGCCGAGGTGAAGCCGATTCGCAATGACAAGGGCATCGCGGTGGACTTTGAGATCATCGGCGATTATCCGAAATACGGCAATAATGACGACCGCGTCGACCAAATTGCCGTCCAGCTGGCCGAAGCGTTCATGAACAAGCTGCGCAAGCACCGGACGTACCGCAACGCGCTGCCGACCATGTCGGTGCTGACGATTACGTCGAACGTCGTGTACGGGAAGAAAACAGGCACAACGCCGGACGGCCGCAAGGCGGGAGAGCCGTTTGCGCCGGGCGCGAACCCGATGCACGGGCGCGATACGAAGGGCGCGCTTGCATCGCTTAGCTCGGTCGCCAAAATTCCGTATGAGCATTGCCTCGACGGGGTATCCAATACGTTCTCGATCATTCCGAAGGCGCTGGGCCGCGAGGAAGAGGTGCGGGCGCAAAATCTGGTCGCGCTGCTGGACGGCTACGCGGAGAGCGGCGGACATCATCTGAACGTCAACGTCTTTAACCGCGAGCAGCTGCTGGATGCAATGGAGCATCCGGAGCAATACCCGCAGCTGACCGTACGTGTTTCCGGCTATGCTGTCAACTTCATTAAGCTGACTCGGGAGCAGCAGCTTGATGTCGTCAATCGGACCTTCCACGGTTCGATCGGATGAAGGGACGGATTCACTCGCTCGATACGTTCGGCACCGTAGACGGTCCCGGTATCCGGTTTGTGCTGTTCATGCAGGGCTGCGCGCTGCAGTGCGCCTTCTGCCACAACCCTGATACGTGGGATACCGGCGGCGGCCGCATCGTGGATGTGCCTGCGGTGCTGAAGGAAATCGAGTCGTTTCTCCCGTATTACCGGAGCTCCGGCGGCGGCCTGACCGTCACCGGCGGCGAACCTACGCTCCAGGCTCCCTTTGTCGCCGAGCTGTTCCGGGAGGTCAAGCAGCGCTGGGGCTTGCCCACCGCCCTCGATTCTTCGGGCTTCTGCGAGCCGGAGCATGCGGAAGCGCTGCTCGCGCAAACCGATCTGGTGCTGCTGGATCTCAAGCACATCGACCGGACCAAACATGAGGCGCTGACCAGCCAGCCGAATGACCGTATTTTGCGCTTTGCGCGCAAGCTGTCCGAGCTGGGCAAGCCGATGTGGATCAGGCATGTGCTGATCCCCGGCATTACTGACGACGCCCATGATCTGCTGGAGCTGGGCCGGTTTATCGGCTCCCTGCGAGCAGTGGAGAAGCTGGAGGTGCTGCCATATCACCGGATGGGCGTGTACAAATGGCAGCAGCTCGGACGCCGCTATCCGCTGGAGGACGTGCCTGCGCCAACCGATCACGAGGTGGAGCGCGCCCGTCGTCTGATAGCACAGGGCCGGGCGGAGACGGAGCGGTAATTAGTTCTGAAAGCTCTGCAAATTATGAAAGCCATTGGCAAGCTCTGCCAAGCCTCTTGGACAGCCCTGCAGCCGTGCTGCAGGCAAGCGAAGACCCTGCCGGGTGCGGCAGGGTCTTCGCGCATTCACTTGTTCCGATGCTGGGCATCGTATTCATCCGAATATTCGGCAAGCGATTTGACCTTGCCGTGCGGATGCGGGGACTGCTTGCGGATTTTCCATTCATTTTCCTGTCGGCGTTTGGCATGGCTCATCGTGATCACGTCCCTTTCCGGAAGTAAATTCGGATAGAAGCAAGCTGATGCTTCTATAGCATGCCTGAGACGGGCCTTTCTTATTACTTGTTGCAATCTCCGGCCTGTTCCCGTAAAGTGAATTCGGGATGAAGCGCCGCTTGGCGCATGCACAGCTTGATAATGGAGGTTGACGCCGACGTGAGAGCATTTATTTGGACAGGTTGTTTTTCTTATTTGTTGATCGGACTGGCGCATGTCATCATCGGTTCGCTGCTGCCGGAGCTGCTGGCTCACTACGGCAAAGATTATAGCGACGGAGGACAGCTTGTGGCTTTGCAGTTTTCCGGGTTTCTGGTAGGGGTATTGGCCGGTCCCTGGTGCTCCGCCAAACTTGGCAGACGCGGAGCGCTGCTGCTTTGCCTGTTATGCCTGACTGCGGCCGAAACCGTTTTCTTTACGCTGCCGCCGTGGACGGCGGTGCTGCTGACGGCGCCGCTCGCGGGCTTCGGCTTCGGGATGGTAGAGACGATTATCGGCGGCATCGTGATCGGCTTTATGGAGGAGTCCCGCAAAACATCTGCGATGACTCGTCTGGAGGTGTTTTTTGGCGTCGGAGCGTTGGCGATGCCACTAATCGTATCAGGGCTGATCTCGGCGGGCTGGTGGCGCGGCTCTTTCCTGACGCTGGCCTCGTTGTCGGCCGCTGCGCTGCTGCTGTGGCTCCTGCTGCCGATGGGCCGGATGTCTGCGATTATGAACAAGCAAACGAATGAACCGGCATTGGCCGCCGCGCCTGACAGGAAGCCGGATGAGCTGTGGAGAGGCCGGCACTTGTCTGGCCTGCTGCTTTTTATTGCGATCTTCGCTTTGTATGTAGGCTCCGAGATGAGCATTGCGAACTTTCTGCCCTCGATCCTGCTGGAGCAGTCGGGTGTCCGGCCGGAGCTCGGCGCTTTGTCGGTTACCTGCTTCTGGGGAGCGATGGCGGTCGGTCGGCTGTTTGCGGCTCGGCTCGCAGGCAAGTGGGGAAACGTACGGTACATGATCATAAGTTGTGCCGGGGGAACGCTGGCGTTGGCGATGCTTGCTTCCACGTTCAGCATCGGAATCGGCTTCGGAATTATCGTGCTGCTGGGTCTTCTCATGTCCGGGATGTTTGCCATAGCGCTTATATTCGCCAATTCGTTCTTTCCCGGCCGCGAGGAGCGGGTGACCAGCATTCTGATTGCATCCGGCGGCGTTGGAGGTGCCTTGATCCCCCTGCTGACGGGCTGGTGCATGGACCATCTGCCGCTCCGGCTGACGCTCATCGTGCTTGTCTCCTTGTACGCGCTGCTTTTCATCCTCGTTCTGGTTGCTGCCCGATTCCGTTTGCATACAGCAAGTGAAGGTCAGGCTCAGGTCGGTTCCTGAGTCGAATACAAGACGAGCTAACAGGTGCTTGCGATCATCTAACGAAGGGGACCTTGCTATGTTGAGAGCGGTTGTATTTGATGATGAATTTATTGTCTGCCAAGGTCTTGGCAAAATGATTGACTGGAAGCGCTATGGCGTGGAGCTGGTCGGTACGGCAGGCGACGGGCTTGCCGCGCTGCAATTATTTCGGGAACAGCGTCCCGATATTGTGCTGACGGATATTCGGATGCCGGGCATGGACGGGCTGCAGTTGATCGAAACGGTGGCCGATGAGGCCAAGGATACGATGTTTATCGTGCTCAGCGGATTTAACGAGTTTGAATACGTGCGGCGGGCGATCGGGCTTGGCGTGGTCGATTATTTGGAGAAGCCGATTACGGTGCAGAAAGTCGAACAAGCGATGGACAAGACGCTGGAGCGGATTCGGAAGCAGCGAGCGTTCAGCGAGATGAAGTCGGACTTGGAGGCAAGCCGCGAGCAATTGCTGGAGAAGGCGACGCTGGATTTGCTGCTGGCGGGCGATAAGGCGCTGGATCGATGGAAGCAGTGCTACGGGCCGCAGTGGAGCCGTGTATGCGGCGTTACGGTGCTGGCCTTTACCGAGAGGCAGCTCGCATGGCCGGAAAATGAATCGTTCCGGATCGTCAACCTGACGCACGGCGAAGAATGGTTTTCCGTCGTCTTTCAGCATCAGCAGAGCCTGGACGAGCTGTGGGGAATGCTCGCGGCGGCGGATAGGCAGGGCAGCGTATTTGCGTCAGGAGGCACCTACCCTTCACCGGGGGATGCGCCCAAAAGCACCACGGAGGCGCGGCGGGCTCTGAGGTACGGCAAGTTTCTGGAGGAAAGCGGCTGGGTGCGCATCGAGGACATCGGCGGTGACGACGGGCTTCCGAATAATTTGACCGGGCAGGAGGAAGCGGTTGTATTTGCGTTGCGCACAGGCAACAAGGCGGAGCTGGACAGGCTGCTCGCAGAGCTGCAGAGCTGGATGGAGGAGCGGAAGCTTGATCCCGACAAGGCCGAGCAGGAGCTGGTGCGGCTGCTTTACCTTAGTCTGGAGGTGCTCAAGGAAGCGACTGGAGCCTTGGGCGAGCTGGGCACGATCGCGCATCAGGAGCTTGGCGGCATGCAGACGTACGAGGAAATGTTCAGCTGGCTGAACAGCAAGCTTACGGCGATGCTGCTCCGGCTAAGCGAAGCGCGGCGGTCGACCAAGCATGCAGCGGTGGAGCAGGCGCTTGCCTATATGGAACATCATTACGGGCAAGATATTTCGCTGCAGGAAATTGCAGGCCAGGTAGGACTGAATCCGACTTATTTCAGCCTGCTGTTCAAGGAGCAGATGGGCGTTTCCTACATCAAGCATTTGACGAACCGGCGTATGGAGCAGGCCAAGGTGCTGCTGCGGGGCGGCATGCTGGTCGGCGATGTCAGCGAGCGGGTCGGCTATCTGACCTACCGGCATTTTACGGAAACGTTCAAGAAGCAGGTCGGTATGACGCCCAAGCAGTACCGGGAGGTTAGCTGCTTGGAGACGGGCCCTAAGGATGAAGCCTATGAATCATAGACGCTGGCTCAGCAAGCTGCGCTTCAAGCGAATCCGAAGCCGATTTCTGGCGGCGATGATTTTACTGACGCTGCCCTCGATCATGCTGCTTGGCTATATCTCGTTTAACGTGACGAAAACGACGCTGACCGATATGAACGAAAAAACGAATCTTGACCATCTGCGCACCTCCAGCGAGGTAGCCGATCTGCTGTTCCGCAATATTGCGAACTTTCATTTCTCCATCGTGGTGAACGATGAGATCAGGCATAATTTACGGCTTAGCGGGGAGGCAGCCGAGCTGCAGCCGGAGCTGGTGAGGCTCACCTCGAACAGGCTGCAAAATTTGATCAGCAGCAGCTCGGCGGATACGAGATATGTAACCTCGGTCTGCCTGTTCGATCTGAAGCAGCGCACGTACTGCTTCGGCCGCTCCGATGACGCGGGCGTCTATGAGGGAGCCGATAAGGCGGCGGCGATCGCCGGGTCGGACTGGTACAAGCAGGCGTACGAGAACAACGGCAAGGTCGTTTTTTATGCGAAGGATATTTTTCAGGAAACGGATAAATCTTTCTCGACGGTGAAGCTGTTTCGGGATGCAGGGGATTCCAGCGGGGAGCCGATCGGCCTGCTGGTCGTGAACGTATCCAAGTCGATCTTCGACAAGGTGTTCGGCAGCGGCAATGCAAGCGGCTCCTTTATGGTGCTGAGCGGCTCGGAAAATCACTCGGCGGCGGTTTATAACGAGACGGAAGCGGTCGTGCCGGCGTTCGGGTCGACCGTGGAAACGCTAAGCGAGCTGCGCGAAGCGGGGTTTCTGGTTAATCCGTTTCTGAATCAGACAACAAACTGGACCTTTGTCCATCTGGTCAAAGCCAAGGAGCTGCTCAAACAAACCGAAAACATTCGCTGGGCGACAACGGTCATTGCCGCTGTGTTCGCGGCTATCGCGCTGGCGCTCTCCTATATGATGTCCGGCTCCATCACGCGGCCGCTGCTACAGCTCAAGAAAATGATGATTGACTGGACGCTTGGCAAGCGGGACGTGCCGGCCCGATTTGCGCAGGACGAGGTGGGCGTCATCGGCGAGACATTTCAGCGGATTGCCCATGAAAACGAGGAATTAAATGCCAGGCTTATGCATGCGGAGCTGAAGGAGCGGGAAGCGGAGCTTCGCGCGCTGCAATCGCAGATCAAGCCGCATTTTCTGTACAATACGCTGGATTCGATCTATTGGATGGCGCTGCTGCAAAATAATCACGATGTGGCCCAGATGGCGGTGTCGCTCTCCGAGAGCTTCAAGCTCAGCTTGAACAAGGGCAAGGAGACGATCCTCGTCTATAACGAGCTCAAGCATATCGAGCGTTATCTTACGATTCAAAATATTCGCTTCAACAATCGGTTCCAGTACATCGAAGACGTGGAGGAGTCGATCAAGCCGCTTGAAATGATGAAGCTGCTGCTGCAGCCGCTCGTTGAGAACGCGATTTATCACGGACTGGAGCCCAAGATAGGCGCCGGAACGATTCGTTTGACGGGACGCTTTGAAGGCCCTTATGTTGTCTTCACCGTCGAGGATGACGGCGTCGGCATGGCGAATGTGGAGCAAACGGAGCACGGCTATGGCATGCGTAATGTGAAGGAGCGGCTGGCGCTCTACTACGGCCCGGACAGCACGCTTGGGGTTTGGAGCGAGCCTGGCGCGGGTACCCGAATTACGCTGCGGTTTATGCCGCCTAACCGAACCTGAAAAAATCAGACATTTACCCAAAAAATAGAGCGCTTACATGTTGATCCTCCGGCATCTACAATAAACACAGAAGAAGGCAGCAGCTTTCTCAAGCGAGAACAGCAAAGGGGGAAGTAACAAAATGAAACAGAAAAGCTGGAAATCATTTGCTGCGGTGCTCGGTACAGTTGTGCTCAGCGGCTCGCTCGCCGCATGCAGCGGGGGAGCGGGCACTACCGAAGGGACGAGTTCGACGTCACAGAGCGGAACGAATGAAGCTGGCAAAAAAGTAAAGATCTCGATGCTCGTCGATAACGTGCAGGATACGGTTAATTTGTCCAATGCGTATATCAAGGCATTCCAGAGCAAGCATCCGAACATTACGGTTGAGCTGGAGACGCGTCCAGGCGGCGCAGAAGGCGATAACATCGTCAAAACGAGGCTGGCTACAGGCGACATGGCGGACGTCTTTTTCTATAATTCCGGTTCCCTGATGCAGGCGTTGACGCCGGAAAAAAATATGCTTGATTTGACGAAGGAGCCGTTTCAGGCGAATATTATGGATTCGTTCAAATCAACCGTCAGCTACAACGGCAAAGTATTCGGCGTGCCGACCGGCTCAACGAACGCAGGCGGCTGGTTTTACAACAAAAAGATATATGCCGAGCTTGGCCTGAAGGTGCCGCTTACCTGGAATGAGCTGATCGCCAACAACGAAAAAATAAAAGCGGCAGGCAAAGCTACGCCGGTCATTGGCACGTATAAGGACACCTGGACGTCACAGCTCGTCGTGCTTGCGGATTACTACAACGTACAGGCGCAGGTTCCCGGCTTTGCGCAGGACTTCACCGCCCACAAGGCGACGATTGCCGGTACGCCGGCTACGCTGCGCAGCTTCGAGAAGCTGAAGGAGCTGTACGACAAAGGCTTCATGAATAAGGATATGCTGGCCACGACTTATGACGCGGGGTTGAAAATGCTGGCTGAAGGCAAGGGGGCCCACTATCCGATGCTGTCGTTTGCTGTCCCGGCCATTGTCCAGAATTATCCTGACAAGGTGGACGACATCGGCTTCTTCGCTCAGCCGGGGGACGATGCGGGCAAAAACGGCTTGACGATCTGGATGCCGGGAGCGGGCTATATTTACAAGGAAAGCAAGCATATTGAGGAAGCCAAGCTGCTGCTGGCGTTTATTGCCTCCGTGGAAGGAACTGAAATCGCTTCTAAGGTCACAAGCCCAACCGGTCCGTATTTGGTTAATGGCTCCGCCATTCCTGACAATGTGCCGGGCTTCGTGAAGGATATGCTGCCGTACTTTAAAAATAACCACACAGCGCCGGCGCTTGAATTTGTGTCTCCGGTCAAAGGACCAAGCCTGGAGCAGATTACCGTTGAAGTTGGCGCAGGCATTAAAAACGCGCAGGAAGGCGCGGCCGCTTACGACAAGGATGTGGAGAAGCAGGCGAAGCAGCTTGGACTGCCAGGCTGGTAGGCTATAAAGCTCGGCCCTGCTGCCCCGCAGGGCCGAATCTGTTAAGGAGAGATGCCGGATGAACAGCATTTTCAAGCGAACCTATTCCTACTGGTTTCTGCTGCCTGCCGCTGTTATTTATGTTGTTATTTTTATATTGCCAACGACGATGTCATTTTTCTTCAGCATGACGAGATGGACGCTGACGGACTGGCAGTTTATCGGGCTGGAGAACTTTATTACGTTTTTTCAGGAGCAGTCGTTAAGCATCGGCTTCAAAAACACGCTAATCTACGCGATCGTCACTTGCTCGCTGAAGGTGGTGCTCGGGCTGCTGCTTGGCGTGCTGCTAACCTCGAAAATCAGGACCAAAAGCTATTTGCGGTCTGTTATATTTTTTCCTACGCTGGTCAGTACAATCGCCGTCGGCATCGCGTTCAGCATGATGATGCACCCGACGCAGGGCGTTATCAATACGGCGCTTGCCGCCCTCGGGATCGAAGGTCCGGATTGGCTTGGCGATCCGAGAATTGCGTTGCTTTCAGTCGCTTTGGTCGACGTATGGAAGGGCGTCGGGTTTGCTACGGTCATCTATATTGCGGGTATTTTGTCCATACCGGACGAGTATTACGAGGCGCTGCAAATTGACGGCGGCAGCAGCTGGCACAAGTTCTGGAACATTATCGTGCCGTTGAGCCGCCCGGCGACGAATACGGTCATTATGCTGGCGTTTATCGGCGGGCTGCGCTCGTTTGATCTCGTCTGGGCGATGACGAAGGGCGGGCCCGGCTTTACAACCGACTTGATCGCCTCCATCATTTACAAGCAATACCAGGGCGGCTTCTACGGCTTGGCGACGGCCGGCAACGTCATTTTGTTCCTCGTCGTATCCGCGTTGGCTTTCCCGCTGTATACCTACTTGAATCGCAGGGAGGTAGACCTATGAGAGCGCTCAGAAGCTGGAGTCTTGAGGTCGTCGCCGTGCTGCTGTCGATTGTCGTGTTCTGGATTCCGTTTTATTTCATTATCGTCAACGCAGGCAAGGATACGAAGGAGTCGTCGCTGCTCAGCCTTTCCTGGCCTTCTACCCTGCACTACTGGGAAAATATGAAAACGGTCGTTGCCGCCCGGGACTACATGCTCCTTCGCGCCTTCGTGAACAGCACCGTGCTGACCGTCGTGTCGATTGTCATTTTGATCGTTTTGTGCGCGATGGCGGCTTACGTGCTTCAGCGCCGGACGGGAAGGCTGTCGCCGCTGTTTAATTTTCTGATTTTGGCGGGCCTGATCATTCCCCCGGCGATCGTGCCGACCATTTGGGTCATGGACGGTCTGGGCATTTTTAAAACGATGTTTGGACTTATTATGGTTGAGGTAGCGCTCGGTTTTCCATTTGTTGTGCTGTTGTATAAGGGCTTTATGGCGGCCATTCCACGCGAGGTGGATGAAGCGGCGGTAATTGACGGCAGCGGGGGCGCACGCTTGTTTTTCTCGATCATTTTGCCGCTGCTGCAGCCTGTCACCGCGACCGTCATCGTGCTTCAGGCGGTTACGATTTTTAACGATTTCACCAATCCGCTTTATTTTCTGCCGGGCTCCAGCAATGTAACGGTGCAGCTTACGCTTTATAACTTCCAGAGCCAGTACATCTCACAGTTTAATCTATTGTTTACGAACATCTTGCTCATCACGATTCCGCCGCTTGTGCTGTTCATTTTTTTCAACAAGCGCATTGTCGCAGGTATGACCGCAGGGGCTGTTAAAGGGTAACGAAGCGGAGAGCAGATCAGAACAGATCAGGAATCAGATCCGAGAACAGGGAGAGGATACGATGTTAAACGTGCTTACCGTTCGTTGTGAGTATCAAAGCGAGCT
>NZ_JCAMRT010000032.1:0-47440 GCF_059821225.1 Paenibacillus sp. sg306046 | reverse complement strand
CGGTGCCCCATCGTTGGAGCTATGGGCTAGAGCATTAAGTTTACAACGTTATTTCAGGAGCGTTCTACTAGTCATACTCGTCGGGGCAGCGCTTAAAACAAACGTCCCAGTTCCTTACCGGAACTGGAATGTTTGTTACGTGGCCTTTTGCAGCTGCGGGATGCAAGGGGAGAGGATCTCCACGCCTACGTCGATGATCTTCTCGGCACCCATGAAGTTGAGGTGGATCTTCGCCCGCTTTTTGTGACGGTCTATTTTGGTGATGATGCCTTCCATGCCCTGCAGCGGGCCGGAGGTTACGGAGACACGTGAATTTTCTATGTAAATACCCGAATAGCCAACGATCTCTCCGTCTCCGATCAACTGCAAGATCAGCGACATCTCGCGTTCGTCAATTTTGGAGTAATAGGTTCCTTGATCTTTGGAGTAGAGCGTGCCTGGACTGAGCAGCTTGTAGCACTTGGGGACTTTTTTCAAGGTGTGAAAAACTTCATCGGTCATGCGGGTCTTGATCAACACGTAGCCGGGGAACATCTTCTTCAGCACGTGCTTGACAGCGCCTGCCTTCTTCTCGGGGACTCTGCGTTTCGGTACGACAGAGCGGAGGGAAGTTTCATCAAAGAACAGGCTTAGGAACTTTTGCACGACCTCTTCTTGACCGGATTCAACGAATAGTGCGTACCAATTCAAACTAGCCATCCCCTAACTTGTGTGTGTGATTACAAATAATCAAGAAAAAATAGTATATTTTACAACATTATATCACATGTTACCAAGATATGGTGATTTAATAAATAGGTCTCTAGTAAGTAATCCTTGACGAACAAAGTTGAATGAGAGTAGTATTAAGCTGTATTAGTGAGATGGGTTATTTTGTTTTATTTGTGAATTAATGGATCGAATGTTTGGTTTAATCTTAGAAAATCCCTAAGCCAATTTAATCGATGTTTCGGCGCGTTGAAGGAACTTAGGGTATCATATTGAATCGCATTGAGAGGAAGGGGCATGGGAGAAGTGTGTCCTCCGGAGAGCTTCGTGCAGGGACTTGACGTGCGAGGGGGAGAGGAGCCGTACTGCGCTTGGTTGAGTGTTTGCTGTGCGCAATCGGCGGCGGAGTATCAGGCCACGATCCCGTTTCTGCATCCGAACGAGCTGGCGTTTTATGAAGGGCTGCAGTTTGAGCGGCGGATCACCAGCTATCTGGCTGGACGCTATGCGGCCAAGCGAGCGGTGGCGGCCTCTGTGCAGGAAGAACGTCTGGATCGGATCTGGATTGATCGGGGGATTCTTCACCAGCCGCTGATCGTACACCCTGCCGCCCTCAATCTGCAGGTGAGCATCTCCCATTGCGACGAGCTGGGGGCGGCGCTCGTGTTTCCGGAAGCGCTGCCGATGGGATTGGATGTCGAGCAGATCCGTCCGGCCCTGCAAGCCGTGATGGCGGCTCAGATGACGGAGCGGGAACGCGAGCGGATCGGTGTGCAGCCGGGGTCTGAGGCGCTCTTGATGACGCTGTACTGGTCGGCCAAGGAAGCCTTGTCCAAAGTCTTGAAAACGGGCCTTGCGGTGCCGTTCGAGTTTTTGGAGATCACAGGGCTCGAACAGCAGGGAACGGCTTGGGTGGCGGCTTACTCTCATTTTCCGCAGTTCCGAGTTGCGGGCTGGGTCGTGGGGGGGCGCGTCTTTGCGATTGCCTATCCCAAGGACTGCCGTTTGAACTTGGAGGCCGTGCGGGAGCTGTTGGGCAAGGTGGAAGAAGTTATTTAAAATAGCCAAAGCAAGCACAAACAAGTAGAGGAGATCGTTCCTCTATTTTTTTGTGCTTGCTTTTTAGGATTTGAAGAGAGGAAGGGAAGGATGAAGCGGAGCTATGAGTTGCACCCGTTGAAGGTTGAGTTTTTGTTTATGAAAAATTATGCGTACCTACTCGTGGACAAAGCCACCCGGCAGGCGGCTGTGGTGGACCCGGCTTGGGACTTGGAATTGATCGTCGGGATGCTTCGCTCATTGAAGGCGGAGTTGGCTTGCATCCTGCTGACACATTCGCATCACGATCATGTCAACAAGGTGGAGCCGCTGTTGGAGCTCTACCCGGCGGCGCGGGCGTACATGTCGGTCAGGGAGATCGCTGCCTACGGGTTCACATGTCGGAATCTGCATCCGTTTGAGGAAGGGGAGACGATCTGGCTGGGAGAGACGCCGATCACTTGCATGCTGACGCCAGGGCACACGGCCGGCGGGGCTTGTTTTCGGCTCACAGACGATCTGATCACGGGGGATACGGTGTTTATTGAAGGCTGCGGCGTCTGCGATGGGGCCGGAGGTTCCCCTGAGCAGATGCATGACAGTTTTCAGAGGATTCGCATGTCCACTCCCCCTCATGTGCGGGTGTATCCGGGTCATTCTTATGGCAAGGAGCCGGGCATGACGTTTCGGGATGTGCTGGAGCACAACATCTATTTTCAGATTGAGCACAGAGAGCATTTTGTCCGGTTTCGGATGCGCAAGCATCAGGGGCAATTGTTCAATTTTAAATAAATCAAGGCAGACGAGTCGCGTTCAGGAGGGTCATGGATGGGCAAGCCGGTCGTGTTTCTTTTCTCCGGGCAGGGTTCTCAGTTTTACCAGATGGGTCGAGGGCTCTATGAGGAGGTTTCTGAGTTTCGCAAGTGGATGAACAAGTTGGACGAGATGGTGACGCCGCTCGTCGGGGAGTCGGTGCTGGCGCGTCTGTATGCGGAGGACAAACGCCGAGACGAGCCGTTTGAACGGACGCTGCTGACCCACCCCGCGCTCTTCATGGTGGAATATGCGCTGGCGCTGGCGCTGATGGCCCGCGGGGTCAAGCCAGATGCGGTCCTTGGCAGCAGCATGGGCGAGTTCGCAGCGGCGGCTGTGGCAGGTGTGCTCGAAGTGGGGGTCGCGTTGGAGCTGGTGGTGGAGCAGGCCAAGGCGTTTGAGGCTACCTGTCTTCCCGGCGGGATGATCGGGATTTTGCAGGAGCCGAGCCTCTATGACAGGATGCCGCTCTTGCGTCAGAACACGGAGATAGCGTCGATCAATTCGGACGCGCATTTTGTGGTGGCCGGCCCGGCGGCGATGCTGCCGAGCATCGGAGAGGCGCTGCGGGAGAAAGGCATCGCTTATCAGATTCTGCCGGTCTCCTTTGCGTACCATTCCTCATGGATTGATCCGGCTGCCGCTTCCTATGTGGCGCGGCTGCGCGGGCTTTCGTATCGCCAGCCTCGGGTGCGATTTTATTCCGGGGTGACCGGGCGGCGGGAGACAGCGCTGAGGAGCGAGTATTTCTGGGAGGTGGCGCGACAGCCGATTCGCTTTGCCGAAGCGGTGCAGGCGCTGGAGCAGGGAGACGATTGCCTGTACGTGGACTTGGGTCCTTCGGGAACGCTGTCCAATCTGGCCAAGCGGAATTTTAAACAGGATTCGCTCTCGCAAAGCTATGCGGTCCTTACGCCGTATCAGCAGGATCTCAAGAACTTCAACAAGGTTTGCGAGCAACTGGAGCAATTCATTTCATCGCCCATCAAAAAGGGAGGACAACCTATGAAAGCATACGTGTTTCCTGGACAAGGTTCTCAGCACAAAGGCATGGGAGGTACGCTGTTTGACGAGTTTGCAGATCTGATGGCACAAGCGGATGAGATCTTGGGCTATTCGATCAAAAGGCTGTGCTTGGAGGACCCGGATAATCAGCTGGGCCAAACGCAGTATACGCAGCCGGCTCTGTATGTGGTCAACGCATTGAGTTTTCTCAAGAAGGTGCAGGAGAAGGGATGCAAGCCGGATTATGTGGCCGGGCACAGCTTGGGTGAGTACAATGCGCTGTTTGCGGCAGGGGCGTTTGATTTTGCTACCGGTCTGCGGATGGTCAAGAAGCGGGGCGAGCTGATGAGCCTGGCGAGCGGCGGAGGCATGGCGGCGGTGATCGGGTTTACGGTGGAGCAGATCGACCGAGTGCTGATGGAGAACGGGCTGGACGGGATCGACATCGCCAACCACAATTCGCCGGACCAGATCGTCATCGCGGGCTTGAAGACGGACATCCTGCGCGCGCAGCCGTTTTTTGAGGAAGCGGGCGTGCGCATGTACATTCCGCTCAATGTGAGCGGGGCTTTCCATTCCCGGTATATGGCGGAGAGCAAGCGGAGTTTTGAAGCGTATCTGGAATCGTTTGAATTTTCAAAACTGGAGATTCCGGTCATCTCGAACATTTATGCGCGTCCGTACAAGCAACGGCAGGTGAAGGATAATTTGGCGCAGCAGATCGTGTCTCCGGTCAAATGGACGGACAGCGTGCGCTATCTGATGGGCCTTGGCGAGATCGAGATCGAAGAGGTCGGGCCGGGCAATGTCCTGACCAAGCTCGTCACCACGATCCGCCGCAAGACGGAACCGCTCGTGATCGAGCCCGAAGCGGATGACGTGGAGGAGGCGGAAGAGCCGGTGCTGGTGGCTGTGGCGGCGTCTGTGGCTGTGCCTGAGGTGACGAAAGCGTCGGTCGCGGAGGTGGCAGTCGCTGTTGAGGCGCCTGCTGTGGCGTCTGCTCCGGCTCCGGTGGAGGTCGTGCCGGTGAGGGAAGCTGTGAGCGAGCCGGTCGTGCGTGTGTCGATAAGGGCGAGCACGGCGGAATCGCTGGGCGATGAGGAGTTCAAGAAGGATTATAACTTGAAGTACGCCTATGTCACGGGCTCGATGTATCGCGGCGTGGCTTCTGAGCGCCTGGTCATTCAGGTCGGCAAGGCGGGCATGCTGGGTTTTTGCGGGACCGGCGGCATGAAGCTGGAGCAGATCGAACAGGCGATTCGCACGATTCAGCAGGCGTTGACGCGCGGTGAGGCGTATGGCATGAACCTGCTGCATAACCAAGGCAACCCAGCGATGGAGGAGATGACGGTCGATCTCTTCCTGCGCACCGGCGTGCGGAACGTGGAGGCAAGCGCCTACATGGCGGTGAACTCCGCATTGGTCCGCTACCGGGCGAAAGGGCTGAAACGCTCGGCAGAAGGCGGCGTGATCGTCGAAAACCGCATCCTCGCCAAAGTCTCGCGCCCGGAAGTTGCCGAGGCGTTTCTGAGCCTGGCGCCGGAGCGCATCGTCGACAAGCTGTTGCTGGAACAGCGAATCACGCGCGAGGAAGCAGATCTGCTCCGCGAAGTTCCGATGGCGGATGACATCACCGTCGAGGCCGATTCCGGCGGACATACCGATCAGGGGGTCTCTTCCGTGCTGCTTCCGTCGATCGTTCGTCTGCGCGATGAGATGATGGCCAAATACGAATACAAGAAGAAGATTCGCATCGGAGCGGCCGGCGGCATCGGAACCCCGGAAGCGGCGGTGGCGGCGCTCGTGCTCGGGGCGGATTATCTCGTGACCGGCTCGATCAACCAATGCACGGTGGAAGCGCAGACGTCCGAGTCGGTGAAGGATCTGCTGCAGGAGATGAACGTGCAGGACACGGCCTATGCGCCGGCGGGCGACATGTTTGAGATCGGCGCTCGCGTGCAGGTTTTGAAAAAAGGCGTCTTTTTCCCGGCCCGTGCGAACAAGCTGTACGAACTCTACCGCCAGTTCAATTCGCTGGAGGAGATCGATGAGAAGACCCGCCGCCTTTTGCAAGAGCGTTACTTCAAGCGCAGTTTCGACGAGGTCTACCGCGAAGTGCAAGCCTATGTGGCCCCGCAGGAGATCGAGAAGGCGGAGCGCAATCCCAAGCACAAGATGGCGCTGATCTTCAAATGGTATTTTGGCTATTCGTCGCGCATGGCGCTCAGCGGGGACGCCGAGCACACGGTGGATTATCAGGTGCATTGCGGCCCGGCCTTGGGGGCGTTCAACCGCTGGGTGAAAGGCACGCCGCTGGAAAGCTGGAGAGCGCGCCATGTCGATGTGATCGGCGAAAAACTGATGCGCGAAACGGCAGATCTGCTGAACCGGCGCATCTCTGAACTGGTCGGATTGTAAGCAAAAAGGAGCGGATCTGGATGACTCAAACGCCAAAGCGAGAAGTTGCCATCGTCGGAATCGCCGGTCGTTTTCCGGGGGCGAAGAACACGCAGGAATTCTGGAACAACCTCCATGCAGGCCTCAACAGCATTTCTGTCATTCCGCAAGACCGCTGGAAGTGGGAGGATGTGTACGGCGACCCGCAAAAGGAAGAAAACAAGACGAACAGCAAGTGGGGCGGATTCATTGAGGAGGTCGATCGCTTCGACCCGCTGTTTTTTGGCATCTCGCCCAAAGAGGCGAATTTTATCGACCCGCAGCACCGCCTATTCCTAGAAACGGTCTGGCAGGTGATTGAAAACGCTGGCTACAGCCCGAAGAGTCTGTCGGGCCGGAAGATCGGCGTCTATGCGGGCGTCTCGAAAAACGACTATGCCGAGCTGATGGGGGAGAACATCAGCGCCTTTGTTTCCACAGGAACGGTACACTCGATCCTCGCGAACCGCGTGTCGTATTTTTTCAACTTCAGAGGGCCGAGCGAGGCTGTGGACACCGCGTGCTCCAGTTCTCTGGTCGCCCTGCACAACGCGGTGCGCGATATTCGGGAAGGGGAATGCGAGGCGGCGATCGTCGGGGGCGTCAATGCGCTGCTCAGCCCGCGGATGTACATCTCCCATGCCAAGTCCGGTATGCTGTCGGTGGACGGGCAATGCAAAACGTTTGATGCGTCTGCGAACGGCTATGTGCGCGGTGAGGGCGTGGCGGCCCTGTTCCTCAAGCCGCTGGACAAGGCGGTGGAAGACCGTGACAACATTCTGGGCGTGATCAAGGCGACGGCGATCAATCACGGTGGGCGCTCGAATTTCCTGACGGCCCCCAACGTGACCGCTCAGTCTGAGGTGGTCTACACCGCGCTGCAGCGCTCCGAAGCGGACCCGCGCAACATCTCCTACATCGAAGCGCACGGCACTGGCACGCCGCTGGGCGACCCGATCGAGATCAATGCGCTGAAGAAAGCATACGGGCAGTATTATGAAGAGCGGGGCCTGCAGCCGCGCGAGAACGCTTGCTTGCTCGGCTCGGTCAAGACGAACATCGGCCACTTGGAGAGCGCGGCCGGGATGGCTTCGATCATCAAGGTGCTGCTGGCGATGAAGCATGGCGTGCTGCCGGAGCTGCTCAATTTTACAGAGATCAATCCGTACATCTCGTTTGAGGAATCGCCGTTTGGCCTCGTCACGGCCCCGACCGCGTGGAAGAAGCGGCGCATCGAAGGCAAGCTGCTGCCGAGACAGGCGGGGGTCAGCGGGTTTGGCATGGGCGGTGTCAATGCGCATGTGATCTTGGAAGAGCCGCCGCGCAGCAGCAGACCTCGCGCCAAGAGCGCGTCGCAGAAGCGGTTGGTGCTTTTGTCTGCGAAAATAGGGAAGTTGCGGGCATCGGCTGAGCGACTGCTCACATTTTTGCAAAGCGAAGCCGGGCAGTCTGTGCACGTGGACGATCTCGCGTTCACGCTGATGTTCGGGCGCGAGGAGTTCGAGGAGCGTCTGGCGATGGTCGCTTCGTCGGTGGAGCAGGTGGTGGAGGAGCTGGAGCGGTATGTGAGCGAGCAGGCCTCGCTGTCGCTGTTCCAAGGCATCGCGGTGACGAAGCCTGACGCGCCTGTGCAGGTCGCTGCGTCGACGGACGATCTGTTCCTGCTCGCCGAGGCTTGGGTGAAGGGCGAGGGGATCGAATGGGAGCAGGCGAGCTTCCACGGTTCTCGCATCGAGGCGCCGGGGTATCCGTTTGAGCGGCTGCGCTGCTGGTTTGAGCCGAAGACTGTGAGGGCGGATGCGAATGCGGCTTCCGGCGACAAGCAGATCCTGCTCCCTGCTACGGAGCGGATGGTGCAAGACCATCTCGTTCAACGGCAGAAAGTGCTGCCGGGCGTGGGCTACCTGGACCTGATCGTCGGAGAGCTGAAGGAAGAGTGGACAGCCGGTGTGACGTTCCAAGATGTGTACTGGCTGAAGCCGCTGGCCGTTCTCGACGAGCCGCGCACCCTCCTCCTGAACGTGAAGGAGGAAGGAAGCGACCGGGCTGTGCGCATCCGTTCGGGTGCGGACCTGCACTGCCAAGGCCGCCTGCTCAAGCGGGTGGCGCGGACGGAAGAGCGCATCGAGGTGGAGCAGATTCGCAAGCGCTGCGAGACGAAGGAATCGAAGGCGGAGCTGTATGGTCTCTTTTCCGAAAACGGTCTGGTGTACGGGCCTTCGTTCCAGGTGATCGAGTCGCTGTACGGCTCGGCTGACGAGGCGATTGCGGAGGTGGACGTCCGGAATCACGGGCGCATTGCAGCCGGCATTCTGGACGGGGCGCTGCAGACGGCGGTGTGCTTGAGCGTGCGAAACGGCACGGCGAGCGAAGCGCAGTATGTGCCGTATTATGCGGAGAGCTTCACGGTTGCGGGAAGCTTGGAAGCGGTGCGCTATTACTATGTTAAGCAGCGTCAGGCGCAGCAGAGCGGTTCGATCCAGTTCGACCTGTATCTTTGCGACGGCGAAGGCCGCGTGCTGGCTTCGGTGAAAAATTTTACGAAGCGGGCGTTGGTGAGCAAAGAAGAAGCAGGGAACGAAGAAACGAGAAAAGAAGCGCCGAGCAAACAGGGGCTGCTTTATTACACCTCGAAGTGGCGGGAGGAAGCCTGTGGTCCGGAAGCGGAGGCGAAGGGCTTGCTCCTCCTCAACGGTTCGGAGTCGCTGGCCGATTGGATGCGCGGCGAACTGGGCGAGGAGGCGCCGTTTCGACGCTTGACGATCACCGAGCAGGACCCGGATCGCTATCTGGAAGCGCTGCAGGAGGTCAAGGCGAGCGGGTTTGCCATGCGGCAGATTCTCGTGCCGGCCGTCCGTCCGGGGGTAGAAGACCTGCGGGGGCTGCACGTGCTGGCAGCAGCTCTGATTAAGAGCCGATTTAAAGAGCCGATCAAGCTCCTCTACGCCGGTGAGGGCATGTTGTCCGAGGCGCTGCCCGCCCTGTATGCGGCCGGCGGGCTGGCTCGCACGCTGAAGTATGAGTACCCGCGTCTTCATCTGGAGGTGGCGGCGTTCACGGATCGCTTTGAAAACTGCGGCCGGGCGCTGCTGGAGGAGCTGTTTGCGAGTGCTCCGTCCCCGCTGCATGAAGTGAGATATGCGGGCGGGACAAGGCAGCTGCGCGAGATGGTGACCGTGGCGGGCGGCTTGCAGAAGCAGGCTTATGCGCTGCGCCAAGGCGGGGTGTATCTGATCGCAGGCGGCACAGGCGGCCTGGGGCAGATTTTCTCCGACTATCTGGCCAAGGCATATCAGGCGAAGGTCGTGCTGCTTGGGCGAAGAGAGCAGGATGAGGGAATCGCGGCACAGCTTGACAGGCTGGCAAGTCTGGGCGGTTCCGGCCTGTACATTCGGGCGGACCTCGGCGATGCCGGACAAGTGCGTGCGGCGGTGGAGCAAGCGCGTGCGACCTATGGCAGCATCCACGGCGTTTTGCAGGGAAGCGGGTTGATTGAAGACAGCTTCATCCTGCGCAAAACAACCGAGTCTTTTGAAAAAGTCCTGCAGCCCAAACTTGCGGGGACGCTCCATCTGGACGACGCGACGGCCGGCGACGAACTGGACTTTTTTGTCATGTTCTCGTCCATTGCAGCGCTGATGCCCAATCAAGGGCAGTGCGATTATGCTTCGGGCAACAGCTTCATGGATGCGTATGCGGCGCACCGGCAGCAGCTCGTCGCCGAGGGCAGGCGCAGCGGCCTGTCGCTGGCGATCAACTGGCCGCTCTGGGCGAACGGCGGGATGACCGTGGAGCCGGAGGAGAAGGAGCACCTCTGGAAGGTGTTCGGGATGCAGCCGCTGGAAACGCCGCAGGGCTTGGTTCTGCTCCGGGAAGCGCTGCATCTGGCAAGTCAGGAAGGTTTCGCCCACATCGTAGGGATCGAGGGTGACCGGATGAAAATCAACCAGCACTTTGGCATCCGCAAGCAGGCGGAGACTGTGCGAGAACTGGATGTGCCGACGATGATCCGTCGGGATCTCTACAGCATCCTCGCACAAGCGCTGCACCTGGCTCCGGCGGAGATCGGCGCCAGCCAGCCGCTGCAGCAGCTCGGGGTGGCGTCGCTGTCGCTGCTGCAGATCGCGAACCTGATCTCGCAGGTTTTTGGCGTCGATTTCACACCGCCGTTGCTGTTTGAGCATGGAACCTCGCAACAGATTCTGGACTATTTGCTGCAAGACAAGCAGCGCGCGGTCATCGAGGCGCACTATGCCAAGCTGGGGGCTCTGGCTCCGCTGTATCGCAGCTCGGGGCTAATCGATCTGAACAAGGTCGATGGCGAGCAGGGGCTGTACCAGCGACGTTATGACAACACGGAGTTCTATCAGGTCGATCATGTGGTAGACAACAAATACAACGTGCCAGGCGCGTGCTATGCAGAGATGGCCAGGCAGGCCGGCGCACTCGCTCTTCCGGGCCAGCGGGTGAGCAAGCTGCTCAACTGCTACTGGGCGAAGCAGCTGTCTTCGAGCGGAGAGCCGTTTGATGTGTTCATTCAACTGCTGCCAAAAGGGGAGCGCACCGACTACGAGATCTACAGCATGGAAGGGGCCGAGCGCGTCGTGCATGCGACCGGGGCGTTGGAATATGCTCCGTGGCAGCTGGCGCAGAGCGAGGTGGAAACGCTTGATCTCGCGGCGATTCGAGAGCGATGCACGGCGAGCTGGACGCGGGAACAGGTCTATCAGCAGATTCATGCGGAGGGCTTGATCGTCGGGGAGAGCTTCATGCCGATGCAGGAGATGGTGCTGAGCGAGCAGGAAGCGCTGGCGACCCTGGAACTGCCGGAGATGATCGCAGACACGTATGAGGAGTACCTGCTGCACCCGACGATGCTGACGGGCGTGTTCCAGACGGCGCTGATCAACAACCGCTTTCACGGCGATGACGAGCGTGATTTTATCCCGATTGCGATCGAAAGCTTGGAGATGCGGGGGATCGTGCCGCGCAGATGCCGCGTCTACAGCGAAGTCAGCCCGAAGACGAAAAACAACCCGGACATCAAGAAGTTTAACCTGACCGTTTGCGACGAGGAGGGGCGCGTGGTGGCGCGGCTCGTCAATTTCTCAATCAAGGCGACGAATGTTGAAAAATCGGCCTTGGTGCAGGCGGCGGCCCCGGTGTCGACGGCCCAAACGCAGGCGGTTCGCGACCGTGGAGCGGCGTTGCTGAGAGCTCGCGCGCAGGAATTCGTGCGGGGTCTGCTGTCTGAGGCGATCGGGCTGGAGCCGTCAATGATCCGGCCGGAGGAAGCGTTCGAAGCGTATGGCATCAACTCGGTAATGATCCTGGAGCTGAACAAGCTGTTCGAGGAGGCGTTCGGGTCCGGGCTGTCCAAGACTCTGTTCTTTGAATACCGCAACTTGGACGATCTGATGGGTTATTTCCTGGAGGAGTATGAAGCGACGCTGCGTTCGCTGCTGCAATTGCCGGAAACGGTTGAAGTGGATGAGGTGGCAGAGGCGGCGGTTGAATCGACAGTAGCGGCTGTGGCGAGTGCTCAAGAGACCGCGCGTTCCGCAGATGTGGTCGAGACGGTTGCGATGACGCCGCACGCTCCGGCTGTGCGGGATATCGCGATCATCGGCCTTGCCGGGCGCTATCCGCAGGCCGGATCGCTGGCGGAATTCTGGGCGAACCTCCAAGCGGGCAAGGACTGCATCGAAGAGATCCGACCGGATCGATTTGATTATGTGCGCTACTATGATCCGGACAAGCAAAACGACAAGCTGTACAGCAAATGGGGTAGTTTCATCGAGGATGTGGACAAGTTCGACCCGATGTTCTTCAACATCCCGCCGCGTGAAGCCGAGCTGATGGACCCACAGGAGCGTTTGTTCCTTGAGGTGGTCTGGCATGCGCTCGAAGATGCCGGCTATACGAGACAGAGCCTCCGAGATCAGTCGGTCGGCGTGTTCGTCGGGGCGCTGTGGCAGCCGTATCAAGAGCTTGGTGTGCTCGCACAGGCGCAGGGCCATGTGCTTAGCCCAAGCACGCTGCTCTACAGCATCGCCAACCGCGTTTCGTATTTCTGCAACTTCAACGGGCCGAGCCTGACGGTGGATACCGCGTGCTCTTCGTCCCTGACCGCGCTGCATCTCGCCTGCCAGAGCCTTCTGAACGGAGAGAGCAGCGTCGCCATCGCCGGCGGCGTCAACCTGTCGATCGGCGTGGGAAAATATTTGTTCCTGAGCCAGTACAAGTTCCTGGCGACGGATGGCAGATGCAGAAGCTTTGGCGCGGATGGCGACGGGTATGTGCCGGGCGAAGGCATCGGCGCCGTGCTGCTCAAGCCGCTCGACCAAGCGGTGAAGGACGGCGACCACATCTACGGCGTCATCAAGGCGACCGCTGTCAATCACGGAGGCAAGACCAACGGATATACGGTGCCGAACCCGACGGCGCAGTCGGACATGATTCTGAAAGCGCTGGACCGGGCGAAGATCAACCCGCGCGCGATCAGCTACATCGAGGCGCACGGCACCGGCACGGCGCTGGGCGACCCGATCGAGATCACCGGGCTCTCCCGCGCGTTTGGCAAGTACACGCGAGACAAGCAGTTCTGTGCGATCGGCTCTGTCAAGTCGAACATCGGGCATCTGGAAGCGAGCGCCGGCATCGCCGGCCTGACCAAAGTGCTGCTCCAGCTCAAGCACCGCAGAATCGCTCCGTCCTTGCACGCTCAACAGCTCAACGCAAACATCGACTTCCGGAACAGCCCGTTTGTCGTGCCGCAAGAGCTGATGGAATGGAAGCGCCCTCTGGTGGAGATCGACGGTCAGACAAGGGAGCTCCCGCGCCTCGCGGGCCTCTCGTCGTTCGGGGCCGGCGGTGCGAACGCGCATGTGATCATTGAGGAATACCAAGCGGCAGAGCAGCGGCGCGACCATTTCGGAACGGCTCCGCACGTCATCGTGCTCTCGGCCAAAAACGCAGACCGTCTGCAAGAACAGGCACAGCGCTTGCTGCAGGCTGTCGAGAGCGGTGCATACAGCGACGCGGACATGCCGGCGATCACCTACACCTTGCAGTTGGGCCGCGAGACGATGGAGGAGCGTCTGGCCGTGCTGGCCTCGTCACTCAAGGAACTGAGTGCCAAACTGCAAGATTTCCTGTCCGGCAAACGAGGCATCGACGGCCTGTTCCACGGACATATCAAGCACTACAAGGACACGCTGGCCCTCTTCGCACAGGACGAGGACATGCAGGCGGTGATCGAGGCATGGCAGGCAAAAGGCAAGTTCGGCAAGCTGCTCGACCTGTGGGCTAAAGGGCTGTCGATCGATTGGAGCCGGCAATATGTAAAAGGCAAGCCAGGTCGCATCTCGCTGCCGGGCTATCCGTTTGCCAAGGAGCGCTACTGGCTTCCGATCGCCGGAGCTGTGCAGAGCGGGACGGGCGCAGGACGCGCCGCGATGCCGCATCCGCTGGTGCACGAGAACACGTCCGACCTGACCGAAGTGCGGTTCCGTTCAACGCTGACGGGCCGCGAATTCTTCCTCCGCGATCACGTCGTCTATGGCAACCGGGTACTGCCGGGCGTCGCAGAGCTGGAGCTGGCGCGAGCGGCTGCTCTGCTGGCGACGGGTCTTGAAGCGAACGATCCGGCATCCATGCGTTTGAAAGATGTCGTCTGGCCGCAACCGATCGTCGCAGCAGGCGAATCTATACGTCTGCATGTCGGACTCCATGCGCTGGAGGACGGCGAGATCGCCTATGAGATCAGCGGTGACCTCCAGCAAGGGGAGGAAGCTCCGACGCTGTATAGCTATGGCGAAGTCGAGATCTGCGCGTTCGATCCGGCGCCGCCGCTCGATCTGCACGCCTTGCAGGTGCAGTCGGGACTCGGCGTTCTGACGGCTGAGCCATGCTACGATGCCTTCCGCGCGATGGGGACGGCCTATGGGCCAAGCCTGCAAGGGATCGAGACGCTCTGTTTGGGAGAGAACCACGTGCTGGCCAAGCTCGCCCTGCCGTCAGCAGCTCTTGCTACGGAAGCGGACTATGTGCTGCACCCGACCTTGCTGGAAGCTGCGGTTCAGGCCGTGAACGCTTTTACGCTGAAACAGACCGACCGCAAGCCGACCCGACCGGTCTCCCTGCAGTCGCTGGACATCCTCCGTCCGTGCCCGTCTGCGATGTGGGCGCTGATTCGAAGCGGCGAGACCGGCTATGACCTCGACCTCTGCGACGAAACGGGCGAGGTCTGCGTGCAGATGCGCGGACTGGTGCTGGAGCCGGTCGAAGGCGAGTGGCAAGGAAACAGCACGGCGGCAGAGCGCAAGATGTATTTTCTGAAAAAAGTGTGGGAGCCATGTTCGGCAGCTCCAAGCCGCAGCGTCAACCGGGCGGTGGCGATCCTGACCAGGCCGGAGACGCGCAGTTTGGCCGCCGAGCTGGCGAAGAGACTGCCGCAAAGCCGCCTGTTTGATGTGGCGCAAGAGCCGCAAGCGCTGGATTGGCAGGCTTATGACGGCCTGATCGATCTGGTCGGCTGCGGCCAGGAGCGCAGGGAATCGGCGGAATGGATGAGCTGGCTTCAACTGCTGATCGAACACGGCCACCGCGAGGGGATGATGCTTTTGAGTGTCACCAAGGGGCTCGAAGGGTATCAGAATACGACGGTCAACCTCGCGGGCGCCTCCCGTGCGGCGCTCTATCGCATGCTGCAGAGCGAATATGGCTATGTGCAATCCCGCCATCTCGATCTGGAGCCGATCTCTGATGAGACGAGGCTGGCCGAGCAGATCGCCGCTGAGTTCCTTGTCGAAGATGAGGAGACGGAAGCGTGCTGGCGAAACGGGCTGCGTTATCGCGTGCGGCTCAAGGAATGGGAAAAAGGCGAGCAGCAAGCGCGAACGCCGTTCCCGGAAGATCAAGTGCTCTGGATCACCGGGGGCACGAGGGGTCTGGGGTATCTGTGCGCGCAGCATTTTGTCAAACACTATGGCGTCAAGCGTCTGGTGCTGACCGGACGGGAAACCTTGCCGCTGCGCGAGACGTGGGCGGCGCATCTGCGGGAGCAGACGCCTGTTTCCCGGAAGATTCAGGGCATCCAAGCTCTGGAGCGAGAAGGGGCGCAGGTGATGGTTCTGTCTGTGCCGCTGTCCGATGTTCAGGCGGTCGAAGAGAGCGTGCAGGCGGTTCGCCGCAGCCTCGGCCCGATCGGCGGGGTGCTGCATGCGGCGGGCCTGCTCGATGAAGAGAACTCGGCCTTCATTCGCAAGACGGTCGAAGGCATCGAGCAGGTGCTGGAGCCGAAAGTGGCGGGACTTGACGCGCTGTACCGCAGTCTCCGTACAGAGCCGCTGCAGTTCTTCGTCGCGTTCTCGTCTGTGTCAGCCGCGATCCCGTCGCTCGCGGCGGGGTTGAGCGACTATGCGGTGGCCAATGCCTACATGGATTATTTGGCGGAAGCGAAGCGTCCGGAATGTCCGATCGTCAGCGTGCAATGGCCGAGCTGGAAGGAGGCGGGCATGGGCGAAGTCAAGAGCAGAGTCTACGAGCAGACAGGCCTTCTGACGATGACCAACGCCGAGGGGCTGGAGTTCCTCGATTATGTGCTGGCGAAAAAAATCGGCCCGGTCGTCATGTCCGCCGTGGTCAACCCATCGCTCTGGAATCCGCAAACGCTGCTGCAGCGCAAAAAGCAGACGCCGGCGCTCCCGACATCCCCTGTGGTTCCGGCACAGCGGCCGGTGGCCCCTGCGCGAAAAGCAAGCGTGGCGTCCGGCGACCAAGGGCAGACAACGGAGGCTTGGGTTCGGTCGATTTTTGCAAAAGAGTTGAAACTGGACCCGGCCAAGCTCGAGGTCGATGCGCAGATTGCAGACTATGGGGTCGATTCCATTTTGCAAGCGCAATTGCTGCGTCAGATCGCGCAGGCGTTGCAAGTGAAGCTCGCCCCGTCTCTCCTGCTGGAGTTCCCGACGATCGAATCGCTGGCAAAGCATTTGGAAGCTCTGCATGGGCCAGCCCTCGCCAACGCGACGGGGGCCGCGCAGGTTCAGCAAGAAAAGCCGGCGGCGCCTTCTTATCGTGCGCCAAGTCGTCCAGCCAAGCCGCGTGTCGCGAAGCAAGGACAAGCAACCGTACGCATATCCGCTCCGGCCTCCGGGGCCGCTGATCTGGCCGTCGTCGGCCTGTCTTGCCGACTGCCGGGGGCGGCTTCTCCGGAGCAGTATTGGCAGTTGCTGTCCGAGGGCCGTTCCGCTATTCGCGAGGTGCCGCAGGGTCGCTGGGGGTATTCGAGCGGCTTCTATGCCGGATTGCTCGACGACATCACGCAGTATGACCCGTCGTTCTTCCATCTATCGGAGGAAGACGCCAAAGCGATGGACCCGCAAGCCCTTCTGGTGCTGGAAGAAAGCCTCAAGCTCGTGTGTCACGCCGGCTACACTCAGCAGGAGGTCAAAGGCCGCTCGGTCGGCGTCTACCTCGGGGCGCGCAGCAAGCACTCGCCGAGTACGGCGGATCTGGGCCAGGCGCGCAACCCGATTTTGGCTGTCGGACAGAACTATCTGGCGGCGAACATCTCGCAATATTTTGACTTGCGCGGTCCGTGTGTTGTGGTGGACACCGCTTGCTCCTCTGCTCTGGTGGGGATGAACATGGCGGCGCAGGCGCTTCAGAGCGGGGAGATCGAGTCGGCGATCGTCGGCGGGGTCTCGCTGCTGACCACCGATGAGACGCACCGCATCTTTGAACAGCGCAACATCCTGAACCGAGAAGGGGCGTTCCACCTCTTTGACCGTCGAGCAGACGGCATCGTGGTCGGGGAAGGGTGCGGTATGGTCTTGCTGAAGACAGTGGAGCAGGCTTTGCACGATGGCGATGCGATCTACGCCGTCATCAAAGCGGTCGCTGTCAACAACAACGGACGGACCGCCGGACCTGCCACCCCGAGCCTTGCGGCCCAGAAACAAGTGCTGCAGGCGGCGCTCCGAAAAGGCGGGGTATCGCCTGAAGCGGTTCGCTATATCGAAACAAACGGTTCGGGCACGGAAGTGACCGACCTCTTGGAACTGAAGACGATCCAATCGGTGTATCGGGCTTCCTCGAACCTCCCGCTGGGATTGGGGTCGATGAAACCGAGCATCGGGCATCCGTTGTGCGCGGAAGGGATCGCCGGCTTTATCAAACTCGTCTTGATGCTGCAGCGCCGGCAGATGGTGCCGTTCCTGTCGGGCGAAGAGGCGATGACGCATTATGATCTGCAGGCGTCGCCGTTTGAGATGGCCCGTCAACTCATGCCTTGGACGGACACAACTCGCATCGCGGCGATCAACTGCTTTGCCGACGGCGGCACCAACGCGCACGTGATCCTCGAAGGCTGGGAAGAGTCTGAGGAGCGTTTGAGCGTTCGCAAGCCGATTCCGCTTCCTGTCTTGCAGCGCCGCGATGTGAGCGGGCATGGACAGACCGAACGGGCAGAGCGGGCGATGAATATCTGGAAGCAAATTGGGGTTGAGGTGTAACATGGAAGATCAAATTCTAATCGGCAAGGATCATCCGGTCGTCAAGCATCACAAAGCCTACGGTCAAGAGCTGTTTCCGGGATTTGCGTACATTGATCTGCTCTATCAGCTGTTTCGAGAGCGGGGCTATGATTTCGCACGGCTGGAGCTTCGCAATCTTTCCATTTATAACCCGCTGGTCGTGGGGCAGGATCTGAACGTCCTGCTCCGCGTTCAGTGCGACGAGACGGAAGCCGGCCGCTGGCAGATTCGCGTGGAAGGGCAGGAGCGGCGCAAGGGGGCCTTGTCCCCGGAGCGCAAGCTGCACATCACGGCGGAGATGCATCTGTGCGATCCGCTGACGTTCGACGAGGTTCTTGATATCAGCCGGATTAAGCAGACGGCCGCGCGCGCGGTATCGCTTGATTCGTTTTATGCGCAGTGCCGCCGCCAAGAGCTCGTGCATACGGGGTTCATGCTGGCGGACGGCGTGGTCTATGAGGGCGAGAACGGGGCGTCTTACATCGAGATCGCGCTGGGGGACGAGGCGCGCCGCAGTGCGGAGGGCTTCATGTTCCACCCGACGCTGATCGATGGCAGCGGCGTTGGCACCGGTGTCTTGTTCGACAACACGAACGAGGAGGAGCAGCGGCTGTTCCTGCCGCTGTTTTATGAAAAATTCCGCGCCGCCGCTCTGCTCGGAACGGCGTGCTGGACGCGCATCGCCAAGCCGGTTGAGCGGAAGAAGGAGCTCAACTTTCTGACGATGGAGTTTTTTGACGCAAGCGGAAAGAAGATTGCGGAGCTGCTCAATTACAAGGGCAAGCTGGTACGCGGGGCAGGGATGATCAATCCGGCCCGCAAGGCGGAGGCTGCTGGGCAAGAAAAGCCAAAGCCACAGCCCCGGCCTTCCGCGCCGGTCGCACCTCCTGCGTATGCGTCGGGAGGCGGTTCGGCGGTCGAGGAGGCGTCTGCCTTCCTGCGCCGGTTGATCGCCGAAAAGCTGGGTAAACCGGAAGATCAAGTGGCGACAGGTGTCGGGTACTACGAGATCGGCCTCGACTCGTCGATGCTGCTGGAGGTCGTGACGGCGATCGGCAGCAAGCTCGAAACGCAGCTCATGCCGACGCTGTTGTTCGAGTACACGACGATCATGGAGCTGGCCGAGTACCTCGCTGAGCATCATGCGGATCGCTTCGGCGGCGGGGCAAGCGGAGCGAAGCAGACAGAGGCAGCGTGGAGCGAGTCGGCAGACGAGCTGTACGAGGCTGAGCGCGAACTCCCGGGGACCGGCCGCTATGGCGCGCCGGATGCGGGAGAGGACATCGCGATCATCGGGATGTCCGGCAAGTATCCGCAATCGCGCGACCTTCACGAGTTCTGGGAGAATCTTCGGGCTGGCAAAGACTGCATCACGGAGGTTCCGGAGTCGCGCTGGGAGCGGGAGCGGCTGGAGGGCGTCAAGTCTCCGTCCGGCAAGCCGATGTCGCGATGGGGCGGTTTTATCCATGATCCGGACCGCTTCGACCCGCAATTCTTCCGCATCTCGCCACGGGAGGCGGAGACGATCGACCCGCAGGAGCGCTTGTTCCTGGAGACCTGCTGGGAAGCGGTGGAAGACGCCGGCTACACCCCGAAGACGGTGGTGACGCCAAAAGGACCGAACAAGCGCCGCAATGTCGGCGTGTTCGTCGGGGTGATGCACAAGGACTACACGCTGATTCAAGCCGAAGCGGTACGCGACGGACAGCCGCAGCCTTTGTCGCTCAGCTATGCGTCGATCGCGAACCGCGTGTCGTATTTTTGCAATTTTCACGGACCGAGCATGGCGATCGACACCGTCTGCTCGTCTTCGCTGATCGCCGTGCATCTGGCGCTGGAGAGCATCAAGCGCGGCGAGTGTGAAGTAGCGCTGGCCGGCGGGGTGAATCTGTCGCTGCATCCGAACAAGTACATGACGTATGGCATGATGGACATGCATTCCAGCGACGGGTACTGCCACACGTTCGGCAAGGGCGGCGACGGGTATGTGTCGGGCGAAGGCATCGGCGCGGTGCTGCTCAAGCCGCTGAGCAAGGCGATTGCGGACAACGACCACATCTATGCGGTGGTCAAAGGAAGCACGACCAACCACGTGGGCGCAGTGAGCGGGATCACCGTCCCGAGCCCGGTGGCCCAGGCGGACATGATTCAAGCATGTTTGGAAAAAACGGGAGTCGATCCGCGCACGATCTCGTATATGGAAGCGCACGGCACCGGGACGTCGCTCGGCGACCCGATCGAGATCCAAGGGCTGGTCAAGGCGTTCCGACACTTCACGCCGGACAAGCAATACTGCTCGATCGGTTCGGTCAAGTCCAACATCGGCCACGGCGAATCGGCGGCCGGCATCAGCGGTCTGCACAAAGTCGCCCTGCAGCTTCATCACAAAATGCTCGTGCCGTCGCTGCATTCGGTGGAACTCAACCCGTATATTGAGCTGGAAAATTCGCCTTTTTACGTCCAGCACAAGACGGAAGAGTGGCAGCGTCTGACGCTCATCGAAAACGGTGAGCGGGTCGAATACCCGCGCCGTGCCGGGCTGAGCTCGTTCGGGGCGTACGGCTCGAACGCGCACGTGATCTTGGAGGAATACATCCCGCCGCAAGCGGCGACGAGCACGGAAGGGCAGAGTGCCGCGCTTGTTCCTCTGTCCGCGAAGAGCAAGGAGCGCCTGGTCGCCTATGCGGGCCGCTTGCTGGCGGCTCTGAACAAGAACGAGGAGGCGCAGCGTCAGAATCCGGTGCGGGTGGCTGTGCAAGCTGTGGAGCCTGCGCAAGCGCAAGGGATGGAACAGCGTTTGGAAGCGGTGATGCGGGAGCTGCTCGCGGGGCTGATCCACGTGAAGGCAGATGCGTTGGAAGCGGATGTCGAGTGGAGCGAATATGGCATCGAACCGATTCACCTCGCCCAACTGAGCGAGCGTCTGCAAGCGGAATTCCAACTGGAGGTCGATCCTAAAGAACTGCTGGAGCAAGAGTCGATCGCTGCGGCGGTGGCCCACGTGGCAGGGCTTGAGGGAGCGGTGCGGGAAACGGCGGCGTCCGGCCTGCATCTAGAGTCTGTCACCCCGGCTGCGGAGGTTCTTCAACACCTCAACCTGATCGACCTCGCGTACACGCTGCAAGTCGGTCGAGAGGCGATGGAGGAGCGCGTGGCTTTTGTCGTCCGCGACCTCTCGGAGCTGAAGCAAAAGCTCGAAGCGTATGTGGCAGACCCGGACGGGCAGGTGAGCGTGCATCGAGGCTCCGTCAAGCAGAACAAAGAGACGATTACGCTTTTCAGCGCAGACGAAGACTCGCGGGAGCTCCTGAACCGATGGATCGCCAAAGGCAAGCATGACAAGCTGGCAGACCTCTGGGTCAAAGGCGTGGAGATCGACTGGAATCGCCTCTACCGTCAAGGGCGTCCGCAGCGCATCAGCCTGCCGACCTACCCGTTTGCAAAGGAGCGCTATTGGGTTCCCAAGGCTGCAAACAGAGCGACGGCACAGGTTGCGGCCGAAACGGGGGGCGTGCAGAGCGTGCTTCATCCGCTGCTGCATCAGAACACGTCCGATTTTGCCGAACAGCGTTTCTCGTCGACTTTTACCGGCGAGGAGTTCTTCCTGAACGATCATCGAGTGCAAGGCAATCGCGTCCTGCCGGGCGTGGCTTATCTGGAAATGGCGCGGGCCGCCGTCGAGCATGCAGCCGGCGGGCTGGTCGAAGGGCTGAGCGAGGTGCAGCTGCAGAATGTCGCATGGGTTCGCCCGATCACGATAGGAGAGCAGCCTGTGCAGGTGCACATCGGACTGTTCCCGGAAGAGAACGGCGAGGTCGCGTATGAGATCTACACCGTGGGGCCGGACTCCGAGCCGGTGGTGCATGGCGAAGGCCGCGCGCTGCTCGCTTCTGTCACGGCTCCTCCGACGGTCGATCTTGCCTCGTTCCAGAAGCAAGCGTCCTCGCAGGCGCTGACTTCGGCAGCCTGCTATGAAGCCTTCTCGTCGATGGGTATTGAGTACGGGGAAGGTCATCGCGGCATTCGAGAGCTCTACGTCGGCGCAGGTCTCGTGCTGGCTCGACTGTCTCTGCCGTCCGCGCTGTCAGCATCCGCCAGCAGGTATGTTCTGCATCCGAGCCTGATGGATTCAGCGCTGCAGGCGTCGGTCGGCTTCCTGCTCGGCGCGCGCGGAGACCTCTCGCCGAACCCGATTTTGCCGTTCGTGCTGCAAAAGCTGGAGGTCTACCAAGCCGGCACCTCTGAGATGTGGGCGGTGCTCCGCCACAGCGAAGGCAGCCAGGCAGGCGGCGCGGTGGAAAAGCTCGACATCGATCTATGCGACGAGGCAGGCCGCGTTTCGGTTCGAATCAAAGGCTTCACGTACCGTGCGCTGGATGCGAAAACGCCGTCCGGGCAGGAGGGCAAAAACGACCCGCTGGTCGGCAATTTGAGCTTGGCGCCGGTATGGGATGTCGTCACGCCGGAACGCGTGCCGGCTTTCCCTGCTGCTGCCGATCGCGTGTTGGTGGTCGGAGGCACTTCGGAGCAGCAGCGTTCCGTGCGCTTGCACCTTTCGAACGTACAGTCTCTCGACCTGCAGCCGAGCGATTCCATCGCAGAGATCGGGGACAAGCTGCAGCGTCTGGGCAGCTTCGACCACATGTTCTGGATCGCTCCGGAGCGCGCTCTCTCCTCGATGACGAACGAGGCGCTGGTCCGCGAGCAGGAAGAAGGCGTGCTGCTGCTCTTCCGCACGGTCAAAGCTCTTTTGCAAGCGGGATACGAATCCCGTCCGCTGGGCTGGACGGTACTCACGACGCAGGCCCAGCCGTTGCACGCGCAGGAGCAGGTTAACCCGACCCACGCCGGCTTGCACGGATTGGTCGGCGCTCTGGCGAAGGAGTACCCGCGCTGGAAAATCCGCCTGGTCGATCTCGAAGCGGGCGTCTGGCCGCTGGTTGACTTGCTGCAGCTCCCGACGGATCGCCGTGGTCGCTCTTGGGTCTATCGAGGCGGCGAATGGCATCGCCAACAGCTCGTCTTGCTCCAAGCGACGCCGGCTGACGGCACGCTGTACCGACAGGGCGGCGTGTATGTGGTGATCGGCGGGGCCGGAAGGATCGGAGAAGCATGGACCGAGTACATGATCCGCCGCTACGAGGCGCAGGTCGTCTGGATCGGTCGCCGTCAACCGGATGCCTCCATTCGATCCAAGCTCGAAGCCCTCGGACGGCATGGCAAGACTCCGCACTATGTGGCCGCCGATGCGACCGATGCCGCGTCGCTCCAGCGGGCGCGCGACGAGATCAAGCAGCGGTATGGCCGAATTGACGGAATCATCCACTCGGCGATGGTGCTGCAGGACGCAGGACTGGATCGCATGGAGGAGGCGCAATTCCGCACTGGATTCTCGGCGAAGGCGGACGTCTCTTTGCGCGTGGCCCAGGTGTTCCGCGACGAGCCGCTTGATTTTGTCCTGTTCTTCTCTTCGATCATCTCGTTCATCAAAAATGTGAACCAAAGCCACTATGCGGCTGGTTGCACGTTCATGGATGCTTTTGCCCATCAGATGGCGCGCGAGATGTCTTGCCGCGTGAAGGTGATGAACTGGGGCTACTGGAACGCCGAGGAGATCGTGCATTCCAAAGAAGGGGAGCTGTTGTCGCAGGTCGGCATCGGATTTGTCGAGCCGAAGGAAGCGATGGAAGCTCTGGAGACGCTGCTGACGCGACCGATCGCCCAATTCGGGCTGATGAAAACCACCAAGGCCGTGCAGGTCGAAGGGGTGAACGCGACCGAAACGATGCAGATCGGGATGGACGTTCTGCCTGCGCTTGCAGAGTCGCTGCAAAAGCGCCTGCCGGATCAGAACGGTCGCGTGGCGCGCATGAAGGCGGACGAGAGCTTGGACAAGACGGACATGGAGGAGCTGCTTGTTCGTCTGCTCGGCGCGCAGCTGCAAGCGCCGCAATTGCAGGACGGACATGCGGTGCGCGGATTTTACCGCAAATGGCTGGCGGAGAGCGTCGCCGTTCTGGAGCGCGATCCTGCGCTGAAGTTCGATACGCCGGCCCAGGCGCTCTGGCTGGAATGGGAAGCGAACAAGCCGCACTGGCTCACCAACCCGAACCTGAAAGCCCAGGCGCAGCTCGTTGAGGCCACCTTGCGCGCCTTGCCGGATATCCTGACCGGCCGCGTACCGGCGACGGAGATCATGTTCCCCAACGCCTCGATGGCGCTGGTGGAGGGGATCTACAAGAACAACCAGATCTCCGACTACTTCAACGAGGTGCTCGCTGACACGGTGGTGACCTATCTGCAGGAACGGATGGCGGACGATCCGGCCGTCTCCCTGCGCATTCTGGAGATCGGCGCGGGTACGGGAGGCACGAGCGCGATGGTCTTCCGCAAGCTGCGGCCGTATCAGGATCGCATTGTGGAGTACGGCTACACCGACATCTCGCGTGCGTTTCTGCTGCATGCAGAGCGTGAGTACGGGGCTGACCATCCGTATCTCGCACCGAAGATCTTCAACGTCGAAGCGCCGCTCGCCGGACAGGACATTGAAGCGGGAGCCTACGACCTTGTCATCGCGACCAACGTCCTGCATGCGACCAAGAACATCCGGCAGACGATTCGCAACGCCAAAGCCGCGCTTCGACCGAACGGCCTCCTTTTGCTGAACGAAATCTCGCAAAATGCGCTGTTCACGCATCTGACGTTCGGTCTGCTCGAAGGCTGGTGGCTCTACGAAGATGCAGAGCTGCGCATTCCGGGCAACCCAGGCTTGTTCCCGGAGGTCTGGGGCAAGGTGCTGGCGAGCGAAGGCTTCTCCGGCGTGTTCCATCCGGCAGAGCAGGCGCATGAGTTCGGCCAGCAGGTTGTCGTCGCCATGAGCGACGGCGTCGTTCGCCAGAAGCAGGCGGCGAAGACAAGCAAGCCGGTGGCCAAGCAGGCGACCAAGCAACAAGCAGCAAAACCGCAAGCGGTATCGAGCAAGCCGAGCCCTGTGCAGGCGACGGTCGCCGCGCTTTCTCCTGAATCTCTGCGCGAGAAGAGCGTGACGTATCTGAAGGAGCTCGTCAGCGACACGCTGAAGATTCCGGTGCACAAGATCGACGAGACGGAAGCGTTGGAGGAATACGGCATCGACTCGATCCTCGTCGTGCAGCTGACCAATGCGTTGCGTGAAGGGATCGGGGAGGATCTCAACAGCACGCTGTTCTTTGAACACCAGACCCTGGACTCGCTGGTCGATCATCTGGTCGACACGCAGCGCGAAGCGCTTGTCGCAAAGCTCGGACTGACCGGGCAGACGGAGGTGCAGAAGACGCCGCGCACGGAGGCTTCCGTGCCTGCACAGGCCGCGCAAACACGCACGAACCTGACCTTCCGCACGTCCTCCAAGCGCTATTTGCAGCGGCAAGAAGAGGCGCCTGTCGCCCGCGAAATGAGAGCTGAAGAGCTGCCGCTGCGCCTGCAGGACGTCGCGATCGTCGGGCTGGCCGGGCGCTACCCGGACGCTGACGATGTGAACAGCTTCTGGAACAATTTGAAGCAGGGCCGCAGCAGCGTGGGCGAGATTCCGAAAGAACGCTGGAACTGGCAGGACTATTTTGACCCGGAAAAAGGAAAAGCGGGGACGATGTACACCCGATGGGGAGCGTTCCTGAAGGACATCGACAAGTTCGATCCTTTGTTCTTTCAGATCTCCCCTGCCGAAGCGGAGAAGATGGACCCGCAGGAGCGGTTGTTCCTGGAGACGGTGTACGCGAGCATCGAAGATGCGGGGTACACGCCGGGCACTCTCGCGGAAAGCGGCAAGGTCGGGGTGTTCGCCGGGATCATGAACGCTTTTTACCCGACGGGTGCGAACTTCTGGTCGCTGGCGAACCGCGTCTCGTATCTCTTTAACTTCCAAGGGCCGAGCATCAATGTGGACACGGCTTGCTCGTCCTCTTTGACGGCGATTCATCTCGCCCTGGAGAGCTTGTACAGCGGCACGAGCGATTGTGCGATCGCAGGCGGCGTCAACCTGATCTCTGATCCGGCGCACTATCTGCGGCTCTCGGCGATGACCATGCTCTCGGCGACCGATGCGTGCAAGGCATTCGGCGATGGGGCCGACGGCTTTGTCGACGGAGAGGGTGTCGGGGCGATCCTCCTGAAGCCGCTGCACAAGGCGATCGCCGACGGCGACCACATCTATGGCGTCATCAAGGGCAGCATGGTGAACGCAGGCGGCAAAACCAACGGCTATACGGTGCCGAACCCGAACGCTCAGTCTCGCGTCATCGCAGACGCTCTGCAGCGTGCGGGCGTTCATCCGCGAACGGTCTCGTATCTCGAAGCGCATGGAACCGGCACGTCCCTGGGCGACCCGATCGAGATCACCGGCCTGACCAAAGCATTTGAAAAAGGCACGGAGGACAAGCAGTTCTGCGCGATCGGCTCGGCCAAGTCGAACATCGGCCATTGCGAGAGCGCTTCAGGCATCGCGGGCGTGACCAAAGTGCTGCTGCAGATGAGGCATGGGCAGATCGCGCCGACCCTGCACGCCAAGCCGCTGAACCCGAACATCAACTTCGGCAAGACGCCGTTTGTCGTGCAGCAGGAGCTGGGAGAGTGGCCGCGTCCGGTTCTGGAACTGGATGGGGTTCGTCGAGAATATCCGCGCATTGCAGGGATCTCGTCGTTTGGCGCCGGCGGCTCGAACGCGCATCTGGTGATCGAGGAATATATTCCGAGCAGAGCGCGCCAGACCAAGGGCACCGCGCCGAAGCAGGCGGTGATCGTCGTGCTGTCGGCGAAAAATGAGGAGCGCCTGCAGGAAAAGAGCCGCCAACTGCTCGCCTTTGTGGCGGAAGGACGCATCACGGATGCCGATCTGGCGGACGCGGCCTACACGTTGCAGGTGGGACGCGAAAAGATGGAAGAGCGGATGGCCCTCGTGGTCCGATCCTTGCAGGAGCTGACAGACCGTTTGGAAGCGTACGTGCAAGGGCAGGAAAACATCGCCGGGCTGTACCGTGGTCAGGTCAGACGCGGCAAGGACAAGTCAAGCCTTGGCTGCCTCGCATCCGAGGCAAGCGATTGGATGCAGAATCGTCAGCACGACAAGCTCGCCGAATTCTGGGTCCTTGGCGGCCGCATTGACTGGAACGAGCTGTATCAAACCCTGCCGCAGCGCATCAGCCTGCCCGCCTATCCGTTCGCCAAAGAGCGCTACTGGATGTCCAAGGGGGAGGGGAGGGCAGGCAGCGGACGCCGTTCGTCGCACGCGATGAACACGACGCTTCACCCGCTGCTTCACCGCAACACGTCCGACCTGACCGAGCAGCGATTTACCTCGACCTTCACAGGGGAGGAGTTCTTCCTGGCCGACCATGTCGTGCAAGGCCGGCGCATGCTGCCGGGCGTGGCGTATCTGGAGATGGCGCGCGAAGCTGTCGAGCTGGCGGCCGCTTCTCTGAAAGATGGAAGAGACGGCCTGCGTCTGAAGCATGTCATCTGGGCAAGCCCGCTCCTCCTCGGGGAGCAGCCGCTGGATGTGCATCTGAGCCTGTTCCCGGAAGCGGATGGCGAGATCGGGTTTGAGGTCTACAGCGAGGAGAAGGCAGGTCAGGAGCCGGTCATTCACGCGCAAGGGCGTGCGGTGTGGAAGTCGCTTGAAGCCCTGCCAAGCCTTGACCTCAAGACTTTGCAGTCTCAGTGCTCCCTGCATACGCTCGATGCCTCCGCGTTCTATTCGATGTTTGAGTCGCTTGGCATCGACTACGGGCCGGCACACCGCGGCGTCGAGCTCGTGCATCTGGGCACGGATCGAGCGCTCGCCCGCCTTGTGCTGCCGGCTTCCGTTGAGCGGGCAAGCTCGTTTGCGCTGCATCCGAGCCTGATGGATTCGGCCTTGCAGGTCACGCTGGCCCTGTTGTCCGACGGTGTCGACATCAAGCGTCCGGCTCTGCCGTTCGCGTTGGAGGAAGTGGACATCCTCGGTTCGTGCACGGACGAGATGTGGGTGCTCGTGCGCCGCAGCGCTGGCAGCCGTCCGGGGGACAAGGTGCAGAAGTTCGACCTTGACCTTTGTGCCGCAGAAGGCGATGTCCGCGTTCGCATCAAGGGCTATTCCGCACGACAACTGGACGATGGGCGCGGCCGGGAAGGAACGCTGCTGCTGCTCCCGAACTGGACGGAGCAGCCGGTCGGCGAGCCGGCACAACAGCCGAGCTACAGCCAGCGCCTGGCGCTCCTCTGCGACATGGAGGCAGACGTGTACGACGCTCGCTGCATAACGTTGCGCTCGGAGACATCCGATCCGGCAGCGCGTTATGAAGCGCACGCGACCCAAGCGTTCCGAGAGATCAAAGCTTTGCTTCAGCAGAAGCCCAAAGGCCAAGTGCTCGTGCAGATCGCAGTCGGCGCCGAGCCGGAGCATCGCTTGAGCGCAGGACTTTCCGCTTTGCTGCGAACGGCGTCGCAAGAGAATCCGAACCTGATCGGTCAGCTGATCGAACTGGAGCGCACGTCCGACGCGACGGAAGTGGCCGCTCGCCTGCAAGAGAATCTCGCCCGCTTGGAAGACCGACACGTTCGCTACCAGGATGGCAAGCGCCGGGTGGCAGGCTGGAGCGAAGCGGAGGTCTCCCGGGAGGAGGCGCACATCCCGTGGAAAGATGGCGGGACGTACCTGATCACGGGCGGCGCAGGCGGTCTCGGCCTGATCGTGGCTCGGGAGATCGTGCAGCAGGTCAGCGGCACGACCTTGTATCTCACCGGCCGCTCTGCTCTTGGAGCAGCACAGCAGACCGCGCTGCAGGAGCTGCAAGCGACAGGTGCTCGCATCGAGTACAAGCGTGTGGATGTGACCGACAGAGCACAGGTCGCGCGCCTGTTTGACGCCATCCGCGCCGACTCCGGCAAGCTGGACGGCCTCGTCCACAGCGCCGGCGTGATTCGCGACAACTTCATGCTGAAGAAAACGGAAGCGGAGCTGGCCGAGGTGCTGGCTCCCAAAGTGGCGGGTCTGGTGAATCTGGATCAAGCGAGCGGCGACATGCCTCTCGACTTCTTCGTCACCTTCTCGTCCATCGCCGGTGTGCTCGGCAATCCGGGCCAAGCGGATTACAGCATGGCCAATGCCTTCCTGGACGCATATGCCCGGTATCGCAACGGGCAGGTGGCCGCCAAGCGGCGCCAAGGTCGCACGCTGTCGATCAACTGGCCGCTCTGGCAGGACGGCGGCATGCGCTTGGATGCCGAGACGGAGCGAGCCTTGCAAGAGCAGCTAGGCATGACCGCGATGCCGACCTTGAGCGGCGTACAGGCGCTGTATCAGAGCCTCGCGGTGGAACAGGATCAGGTGGTCGTGTTTCACGGCAACCTGAGACAGCTGCGAGCTTCCCTGTTGGAGCAGCCGCAAGAGACGGCAATTCCGACTGCATCGGCTTCTGTGCTGAGCAAGTCTTCGGTGTCGGAAGAGATTCTGCGGGACAAGTCGATTCTCTTTTTCAAAAAATTGCTATCGACCGTCCTGAAGATGCCGACAGCCCGCATCGAAGCGGATGCGCCGCTGGAGGACTATGGCATCGATTCGATCATGGTCATGCAGATGACCAACCAGCTGGAAAAAACATTCGGTTCGCTGCCGAAGACCTTGTTCTTCGAATATCAGAACATCGAAGACCTGACCGGGTACTTCATCGACTCCTATCCGGAGCCGATGAAAAAGCTGCTCGGGGTCGAAGTGCCGACAGATCAGCCGACTCCGGCAGCCGCTGAGCCGGTCGCCGCAGCCGAGCCGATCGCAGAGCGGGAAGCGCCCGTGCTCAGTAAGCGAGGGAGCGGCCGTTTCGCACAAGCTCCTTCGAAGGCGCGGGCAAACGTGCCGACCGTTGAAGCAGCTTCTGATGCAAAACCGCTGGATATCGCGATCATCGGCGTATCCGGCCGCTACCCGGAGGCACAGAACCTGCGCGAGTTTTGGAAAAACCTGCGCGACGGTCGGGACTCGATCACGGAAATTCCGGCCGACCGCTGGGATCACAGCTCGTATTACGACGCCGACAAGCGCAATCCGGGCAAAACGAACAGCAAGTGGGGCGGCTTCCTCCAAGATGTGGACAAGTTCGATCCGCTGTTCTTCAACATCTCTCCTCGCGATGCGGAGTTCATGGACCCGCAGGAGCGGCTGTTCCTGCAGACCGTCTATGAAGCGATGGAAGATGCGGGCTACACCCGCGATGCGCTCGCCAAGCACCGCGCCTATGGGCTCGACGGCAATGTCGGGGTGTTCGTCGGCGTGATGTATGAAGAGTACCAGCTGTACGGGGCGCAGCAGACACTGCTCGGCAAGCCGATGTCACTGGCTGGCAACCCGTCTTCGATCGCCAATCGCGTGTCCTATTTCCTGAACCTGCACGGGCCGAGCCTGGCGGTCGACACGATGTGCTCTTCGTCCTTGACCGCGATTCATCTGGCTTGCCAGAGCTTGCTGCATGGCGGGTGCGAGGTGGCGATTGCCGGCGGCGTCAACGTGTCGGTGCACCCGAACAAGTACCTGCTGCTCGGGCAGAACAACTTCGCGTCGAGCAAAGGGCGCTGCGAGAGCTTTGGCGAAGGCGGCGACGGCTATGTGCCGGGCGAAGGCGTGGGCGCTGTGCTGCTCAAGCCGCTGGCCAAAGCGCTGGAGGACGGCAACCAGATCTACGGCGTGCTGAAAGCGACCGCCATCAACCACGGCGGCAAGACCAACGGCTATACGGTCCCGAACCCGAACGCGCAGGCGAGCGTGGTCGGCCGCGCCTTTAAAGAGGCCGGCATTGATCCGGGCACGCTCTCCTATGTGGAAGCGCACGGCACCGGAACGTCGCTGGGCGACCCGATTGAGATCGCCGGTCTCACCAAGGTCTTCCAAGAATCGCGTGTCGGCGGGCAGAAGTGCGCGATCGGTTCGGTCAAATCGAACATCGGGCACTCGGAGAGCGCCGCGGGCATCGCCGGTCTGACGAAGGTGCTGCTGCAAATGAAACATCGTCAGCTCGCGCCTTCTCTGCATTCAGCCGTGCTTAACCCGCACATTGACTTTGACCGCACGCCGTTCGTCGTCCAGCAGGAGCTGGCGGAATGGAAGCGGCCGGTGATCGACGGGCGGGAAGTGCCGAGGAGAGCGACTGTAAGCAGCTTTGGCGCGGGTGGTTCCAATGCTTGCCTCCTGCTGGAGGAATACGTTCCCGAAGCGGAGGCTCGCGTGCAGCGGAAGGTCACCGCAGAGAACCCGGCGGCCGTTGTGCTGTCGGCCAAAGAAGAGCCGCGCCTTATCGAGCGGGCAAGGGATCTCCTGACCGTTTTGCAAGAAGAAGCGTTCACCGAAGCCGACCTCGTCGATCTCGCCTACACCTTGCAGGTCGGACGAGAAGCGATGGAGGAGCGGTTGGCCCTGACGGCTTCGAGCGTCGGAGAGTTGGTGGAAAAGCTGGCGGGCTTCCTGAATGGGGAGGACGGCATCGACGGCTTGTACCGTGGTCAGCTCAAAGGCAACAAAGAGACCCTGTCCTTGTTTGCGGCCGATGAAGACTTGCAGGCGGCGATCGAGGCGTGGGTGAGCAAGCGCAAATATGCGAAGCTGCTCGACCTGTGGGTCAAAGGATTGGCGTTTGACTGGAGCCGGCTCTACGAAGGAAACAGACCGCGACGCATCTCCCTGCCGACCTACCCGTTCGCGAAGCAGCGCTGCTGGGTGGAGCCGCTGCTGGAAAATCCGGGAGTGGCTTCCGTTGCACCGCAGACTTCAAGCGCAGAAGCGAGCCTTCTGCACGATGAGCAAGGCGAGGTTGTGAGGCTGGTTCCTGTCTGGGATGCGGTTCCCTTGGAGCGAGGCCCCTTGCACCCGTCCCCGCTTGATCAGATCGCCATCGTAGGCGGCACGCCGGAGCAGCAGCTAGCGATCCGGCAGTATCTGCCGAACGCGCGCGAACTTGACATCAAGCCGGGAGAAAGCGTGGAGGTTATCGCCAGCAAGCTGCAGGCGCGCAGTGCGCTCGATCACATTTTCTGGATCGCGCCCGACCATTCTTCTGACGGGCTGGAGCTGGAGGCGGTGATCGCCGGGCAGCACGAAGGGGTTCTGCTCGCCTTCCGCCTGATCAAAGCGGTGCTCCATCTCGGATACGGAGCTCGAAGCCTTGGCTGGACGGTGCTGACGACGCAGACGCAGGCTTTGCACCGCGAAGAGGCGGTCAGCCCGGTTCACGCCGGCTTGCATGGCCTGATCGGTTCGATGGCCAAGGAGTATCCGAACTGGAACATTCGCCTGGTCGATCTGGACGCAGAGGAGGCATGGCCGCTGCCCGACCTGTTCACGATCCCGGCAGACCCGCAAGGGGATGCATGGGTCTATCGAGGACGGCAATGGCATCGCCAGCAACTGGCGGAGCTGAGTTGCCCACAGCCGGAACAGACGATCTGCAAGCCGGGCGGCGTATACGTGGTGATCGGCGGGGCCGGCGGCATCGGCGAAGTCTGGAGCGAGTACATGATCCGTACTTACGCGGCGCAAATCGTCTGGATCGGCCGCCGTTCGCAGGATACGGCGATTGAAGCCAAGCGGATCGCCCTGTCCAAGCTGGGGCCTGCACCGCACTACATTGCGGCGGATGCGACGGATCGACAGTCGCTGGAGCGCGCCTATGAGGAGATCAAGGCTTGCTACGGACAGGTCGACGGGATCGTACACTCCGCGATCGTGCTGGCGGACAGCAGCCTGGCCAACATGGAGGAGGAGCAGTTCCGCGCCTCGCTCGCAGCCAAGGTGGATGTCAGCGTCCGCATGGCGCAGGTGTTTGGCGAAGAACCGCTCGATTTCGTGATGATCTTCTCCTCGGTGAATGCGTTTCTCAAAGCGGCAGGCCAGAGCAATTATGTGGCCGGCTGCACCTTTACCGACGCGTTTGCGCGCCGGCTCGCACAGGAATGGCCTTGTGCCGTGAAAGTGATGAACTGGGGCTACTGGGGCTCGGTCGGGGTCGTCGCATCTCCGGCCTATCAGGAACGCATGACCCAGGCGGGGATCGGCTCGATCGAGCCGCCTGAGGGCATGCAGGCGCTGGAGGCGCTGCTGGCAGGTCCGATGGATCAGATGGCACTGATGAAAATTTTGAACTAGATGAAAGCGCTCCTCTTCCTGTCCGGGAAGGGGGCGCTTTTTTTTATGCAAAGGATAGGAAAGCAAATCACCTGACTTGAGGGGGCAAGTTCATGAACCGGTATCTAGGGACAAGAGCAGGAGACATCATCACTGTCTATCCGCAGAAGCATCCCTCCATTGTGAAACAGATCCGCAAGGAGTTCGTGTCTGATGACGCCACCCTCCTTCGCGTCTGGGCGGAAGGCAGCCGTGATCGCGAGGAACTGGATGAACTCCTCTGTCGTCTGCTCGGGGCGCACCTGCGCGAACTGGGACTGCATCCGGCCAAGAACCCGGCTCGCGGGTTGGCCGACTTATATAACAAGTGGTACGAAGAAAGCCTCGCCCTCTTGACCCGTTATGCGCAGCTCAGCTTCGACGCATCGACGGAAACGCTCTGGCGGGAGTGGGAGGCGAGAAAGTTTCGCTGGCTGGAAAAAGCGGAGCTCAAGGCGCAGGTCGTGCTGGCCGAGACGACGATGCGCGCACTGCCGGACATTCTGACGGGCAAGCGGGCGGCGACGGACATCCTGTTCCCTGATGCCTCGATGAAGCTGGTGGAAGGCGTGTATAAAAACAACGCGATTTCCGACGGCTTCAACGAAGTGCTGGCTGACACGGCGGTCCTCTACCTGCAGGAGCGTTTGAAAAACGAACCGACGGCGCGCGTCCGCATCTTGGAGATCGGAGCCGGAACCGGCGGGACGAGCGCGATGATGTTTGACAAGCTACAGCCTTATCAGCAGCACGTCGAAGAATATTGCTACACGGACATCTCCAAGGCGTTTTTGCTCCATGCCGAACGGGAGTATGCTCCGAAGGCTCCGTATTTGACCTATCGATTGTTCAATTTGGAGGAGCCGATTGCCGGACAGGGACTGGATGCGGGGGCGTATGACCTCGTGTTGGCGACCAACTGCCTGCATGCCACCAGGAACATGCGCCAGACCTTGCGCAATGCCAAGGCTGTTTTAGCAAAAAACGGCCTGTTGCTGCTTAACGAGATGAGCCGCAATTCGGTGTTCACGCACCTGACCTTTGGCCTGCTCAAAGGATGGTGGTGGTATGAGGATGCAGAGCTGCGCATGCCGGGTTGCCCGGGCTTGTCTCCGGAGGCCTGGTCCTCGGTGCTGAAAGCGGAAGGATTCCGCGCGGTCGATCATCCGGCGCAAAAGGCGCACGATCTCGGCCAGCAGATCATCGTGGCGGAAAGCGACGGGGTGGTGCGACAGAAACAGGGACAAGGGCCGACGACGGCCCTCGCCGCAGCGAAGTCGCCGAACACGGAGACCCCCGTTGTGTCGAGAGAAGCGGGCGAGGCTCCGGCATCCGTGGTGACGGAAGCGCTGATTGAGGAGCGGGTGAAGGAGGTGATCAAGGACCAGCTCGTCTCTTCGTTAAAAGTGGACCGGGATCGGATTGATTCCGACAAGTCGTTTGCCGATTACGGTCTGGATTCGATCACGGGTGTTCATCTGGTGCAGGCGCTGAACGACAAGCTGCCGGTCGGGTTGAAGACGACGAACCTGTTCGATTACAGCTCGGTCAACCAACTCGCTTCCTACATGCACCGGCAATACAAAGAAGCGCTTGCCACAGCGTTCGCTCCCGCCATGCCTCAAGCATCGGCGACGACCTCAGCGGCGACTGCAATCGCAAATGATCCTGCAATTGCAAATACAATTGCATCGGCAGCAACATTGGTGCAAACGGCAAGAGCTCAAGCTGACGTTCAGCAAGGCGCTCGAGAAAGTGCTCAAGAAGGTGATCGAGAATGCAGTCGAGTTGACGGTCGAGACGATGCGGGGAAAAAGATCTCCGAACGAGGTGGAGATCTTGAGGCGATTGCGATCGTCGGCATGAGCGGGCGTTTTCCGAAGTCGGGGGACTTGGGCGAGCTGTGGGAGCATCTGGCGAACGGAGACGATCTCGTTGGCCCGGTGACGCGATGGGATCTTCGCTCTTATCATGCGGAGGGAGCACGCTTTTGCAACGAAGGCGGCTTCCTCGATGACATCGACCGCTTCGATCCGCTGTTCTTCCACATCTCGGGCGTTGAAGCGACGCACATGGACCCGCAGCAGCGCATTTTCCTCGAAGAGTCTTGGAAAGCGCTCGAAGTGGCCGGTTATGCCGGCGACGCGGTCAAAGGAGCCTCCTGCGGGGTGTATGTCGGGATCAACGGAGGCGACTACCAGCAGTCGATGGTTGAACAGGCGCCGGCACAAGCGATGTGGGGCAACGCCGCTTCTGTGATTCCGGCGCGCATCTCGTATTTCCTAGACCTTCAAGGCCCGGCGGTTGCGGTCGACACAGCTTGTTCGAGTTCGCTCGTCTCCATCCACTTGGCTTGCCAGGGCTTGCGGTTGGGGGAGACGAATATGGCGCTGGCCGGCGGCGTTTTCATCCAGAGCACGCCTCGTTTCTATTTGACGGCAGAGCGTGCGAGCATGCTCTCGGCGACGGGGCGCTGTCACACGTTCGATGACCTGGCGAACGGATTCGTGCCGGGAGAAGGCGTGGGAGTCGTCGTCCTCAAACGACTGAAAGACGCGCTCGCCGACCGAGATCACATTTATGGCGTGATTCGAGGCTCAGCGCTCAACCAGGACGGCACGACGAACGGAATCACCGCTCCCAGCGCCAATTCGCAAGAGCGTCTGGAGCGCGAAGTTTATGAGGCGCATGGGATCAACCCGGAGCAGATTCAACTGGTCGAAGCGCACGGCACCGGAACGAAGCTCGGCGATCCGATCGAGTTCGACGCCTTGACCCGCGCCTTCCGCGCCTACACGGACCGCAAGGAATACTGCGCGATCGGTTCGATCAAAACGAACATCGGACACGCAGCTGCGGCGGCCGGGGTCGCCGGGGTGCTTAAAATCCTGCTCGCGCTGGAACACAAGCAGCTGCCGCCCTCGCTTCATTTTGACGCGTGGAATGCAAACATCGAGCATCAAGGCAGCCCGTTCTATGTGAACACCAAGCTGCGTGACTGGAGCATCGAGCCGGGAAGCAAGCGGCGCGCGGCGATCAGCGCCTTCGGGTTCAGCGGCACCAACGCGCATATGGTGATCGAGGAAGCGCCGCAGACCGTTCGGGCGCCGATTGACAGAGCGGGGCATCTGATCGTGCTGTCTGCCCGCACCGCCGAACAGCTTCGCAAGCAGGCGCAGAATCTGATCGCCTTCTGCGAGCAGGAACCGAATGCGGACTGCGGCAGCATCAGCTGCACCTTGCTCGTCGGGCGCAGGCATCTGCCTCATCGCATGGCCTGCGTAGTGCGCAATGTGCCGGAGCTGGTCAAGTCGCTGCAAAAATGGCTGGAGACGGGAAAAATCGCCGGTGTGCATCACGGCGAGTTGCTTGCGAACGAGCTTCGGGAACAGCCGTCGCTCAAACGCTACGGCAACCAGTGCATCGAAAATTGTCGCCATGCTGCCCAAGGGGCAGACCTGCTCGAACAGCTCGCGGCCGTGGCCGATCTGTATGCACAAGGCTATGCGCTGGAGTACGGACGCCTGTTTGAAGGGCTGCCCTATGCGCGCATTCCGCTTCCGACCTATCCGTTTGCCAAGGAGCGGTATTGGAAGCCGGAGGGTTCGGCGCAGTCTGTCGCGAAGGCGGGCGGCACAAGCTCCCGCACGCTGCATCCGTTGCTGCACGAAAACATTTCGGTGCTGGAAGAGCAGCGCTATGCATCTGTTTTTACGGGAAAAGAGTTTTTCCTTGCCGATCATGTGATCAACGGACAGCGGATTCTGCCGGGCGCGGCCCATCTCGAAATGGTCCGCGCAGCTCTTGAGCTGGCGGCAGGAGCGAGCGAAGAAGGCAGCGCATGGCGCTTGCAGCATATGGGCTTCGCAAGCCCGATCCTCGCAGGGAACGGGCCGGTTGAGGTTCAGGTCGGGCTGCGGGCGGAAGAGGCCGAGTCGATTTCCTTTGAAGTCAGAGACGGGCGGGGGGATGTCGTACACAGCCAAGGCCGGGCGAGACGCTTGGGTAAGGCAGATGCTCCTGCCGTCAATCTCGCCACTCTGCAGACGGCCTGCTCGCAGAACCGAATCAGCGCTTCCGAGCTGTACGAGGTCTTTCGCCAAGCCGGACTGAACTACGGGCCGGCACACCAAGGAATCGAGAGCCTGGCGATCGGAACGGGGCAGGTACTGGCGAAGTTGTCGCTGCCTGATTGCGCGGCCGACATAGAGAGCCGCTACGTTCTGCACCCGAGCCTCATGGACGCAGCGCTGCAGGCCGCGATCGGCCTGATGCTCGGCACTTCGTCATTCAAGCCGCTTGTGCCCTTCGCGTTGGAAGAAGTCGAGATCTACGGCCCGTGCACGCCCTCGATGTGGGCCGTGGTGCGCCGCAGCGAAGGCAGCACAGCGGGAGACATGGTGCAAAAGTTCGACGTGGACGCGTGTGACGAACAGGGTCAGGTGCGCGTGCGCTTGAAGGGCTACACCTCACGCGTGCTGGAAGAGGGAGCAGGGGGGCGCACGCAGGGAGCGCACTTGCTGCAGCCGAGCTGGATGCAGCAGGGCATCGCGCAGAAGACGGCCCCTCCTGCCCTGTCGCAGCATCTGGTGCTGCTCTGCGAGCTGACGGCGCCTCTCGTGCCCGGCGGACAGGTCGTGGCGCTGCAGTCGGATCGTCAGGACATCGCCGACCGCTACCAAGCGTATGCGGCGCGCGTGTTCGAAGAGATTCAGACCCTTCTGCGCAGCAAGCCACAGGGCAAGGCGCTGGTGCAGGTCGTGGTGCCTGCCGACGGGGAAGGTCAGGTCTTCAGCGGCCTTGCCGGACTGCTTCGCACCGCCCGCCGCGAGAACCCGAACCTGATCGCGCAGCTGATCGAGGTCGAGGACACGGCAGAATTGGAACACAAGCTTTTGGAAAATCGCCATTCCCAGCAAGATGACCGCATCCGCTACCGATACGGGCAGCGCTGGGTCGCTTTTTGGGAGGTGGCGGAAGTCTCGCAGCAGGCGTTCCACATCCCGTGGCGCGATGGCGGCGTCTATCTTCTGACCGGCGGTGCGGGAGGACTCGGCCTGATTTTTGCCAAAGAGATCGCAAGCCAAGTCAAGGCTCCGCGACTGCTCCTCACCGGCCGCTCCCCCTTGGGCCTGCAGCAGCAAGCGGCTTTGCAGGAACTGAAGGACCTCGGCGCACACATCGAGTACCAACAGGTCGATGTGACGCGGGAAGAGGCGGTCGCCGGACTGTTTGAGGAGATCCGGGCGCGCTATGGCACCCTCCAAGGCATCCTGCACGGAGCGGGCGTGATCCGCGACAACTTCATCATCCGCAAGACCGGGCAGGAGATGCAGGAGGTGCTGGCTCCCAAAGTGAGCGGATTGGTCCACCTCGACCGTTCGAGCATCGGGCTGCCGCTGGACTTCTTCGTGCTGTTTTCCGCTGTGGCCGGCTGCCTCGGCAATCCGGGGCAGGCTGATTATGCGGCGGCCAACGGATTTTTGGATGCTTATGCTGCCGAGCGCAATCGACTGGTCGCTCGCGGGCAGCGCCAAGGCCGCACGCTTGCGATCGACTGGCCGCTCTGGCAAGACGGCGGCATGCAAATGGATGCAGAGACGGAGCAATGGATGAGAGAGCATACGGGGATGATTCCGCTGGAGAGCCGGAACGGGATTCGGGCTCTCTATCAGGGCTTGGCCATCGGGTGCGATCAGGTGATGGTGGTGCAAGGCGACCTTGCCCGGATCACGGAGAAGCTGCACCCGCTGTTCCCTGCCCCTGCTGCCCGCCCGGTTCACAGCGCGGCTGGCCATGTGCAAGCGAGAGTGCTGCAGATCGCCTCGGACTTGCTGCAGGTCAGACCTGATAAACTGGATGCCGAGGCCGAGTGGCTGGACTACGGGATCGACGCGTTTCTGATGAATGAGCTGGCCGATCGTCTCAACGAGGAGTTCGGCCTGGCTCTGACGGCGAGCAACTTCTCGGAGCTGCCGACGATCCAGCAGGTGATCGACCTGCTGACAGGCGAGACCGACAAGCAGGTTCCCGCCGCCCCGATCCCGACTGCCAAGGAAGAGGCGATTCTGGCGAGCGCAGCGGCCGAATTTTTCAAAAAGCAGCTGTCCTCCGTCCTGGGAGTTCCTGCCGAGAGCATCGAAGCGTCTGCGCCGCTGGAAGTGTACGGCATCGACTCGATCATGGTGATGCAGCTGACCCGTCAATTGGAAAAAACGTTCGGTGCGTTGCCGAAGACGCTGTTCTTCGAATACCAGAACATGCGCGAGCTGACCGGGTACTTTTTGAAAAGTCACCGTGCCCATCTGATCGACCTGCTCGGGGTCGAGGAGCGACCGGCAGAGTCTGCATCGGTTTCGGTGGCAGCGCCTGTGCGGAAGGTCGTCGCGCCGGTTCGCGCGGCGGTCAAGGAGCCGACTAAACAGAGCGACGCGCTCGACATCGCGATCATCGGCTTGTCAGGTCGCTACCCGCAGGCGGATGATCTGGAGGCATTCTGGAACAACTTGCGCGAGGGTCGGGACTCGATCACCGAGATTCCAAAGGAGCGCTGGGATCACAGCCCGTATTATGACCCGGATCGCAGCAAGCGTGGCAAGACGTACAGCAAGTGGGGCGGGTTCGTGCGCGATGTCGACAAGTTCGACCCGCTGTTCTTCAACCTCGCACCTCGGGAAGCTGAGCTCATGGACCCGCAAGAGCGCCTGTTTCTGCAGTCCGTGTATGAGGCGATGGAAGATGCGGGCTACACCCGCGACACGCTCGTGTCAGGCGGGGAATCGGGCGAGGAGCGCAATGTCGGGGTGTACGTCGGGGTGATGTATTCGGAGTATCAGCTCTACGGAGCGGAGGAGACGCTGCGGGGCCGTCCGATGGCCTTGTCAGGCAACCCGTCGTCGATCGCCAACCGCGTGTCCTATTTCTTCAACTTGCACGGCCCGAGCCTTGCGGTCGATACGATGTGCTCCTCGTCGCTCACGGCGATTCATCTGGCCTGCCAGAGTCTGGAGCAAGGCGACTGCGAGCTGGCTGTGGCCGGCGGGGTCAACCTGTCCTTGCATCCGAACAAGTACCTGATGCTCGGCCAAGGCAAGTTCGCGTCGAGCAACGGGCGCTGTGAGAGCTTTGGCGAAGGGGGCGACGGGTACGTGCCGGGTGAAGGCGTCGGCGCTGTGCTGCTCAAACCGCTCGCCAAGGCGTTGGAGGACGGCGACCAGATCTACGGCGTGATCAAGGGGACGGCGGTTAATCACGGCGGCAAGACCAACGGCTACTCTGTCCCGAATCCGAATCTGCAAGCTCGCGTGATCGGACGCGCGTTCAAAAAGGCCGGCATTCACCCGCGTTCCCTCTCTTACATGGAGGCGCACGGAACGGGAACGGCGCTCGGCGACCCGATCGAAATCGCCGGATTGATGAGAGTCTTCCAAGAAGACACGGCAGACACGCAATTCTGCGCGATCGGATCAGTCAAATCGAACATCGGCCACTGCGAGAGTGCGGCTGGCATCGCCGGCCTGACCAAAGTGCTGCTGCAGATGAAGCATCGCCAACTGGTGCCGTCTCTGCACGCCGACGTGCTGAACCCGAACATCGACTTTGGTCTGACGCCGTTCGTCGTGCAGCGGGAACTGGCGGAGTGGAAGCGCCCGCTGCTGGAGATGGACGGCGAGCTTCGCGAGGTTCCGCGCATCGCTGGCATCTCCTCGTTCGGAGCGGGAGGTTCCAATGCGCATCTTGTGATCGAGGAGCATGTGCCGGAGGTAGCGCCGCGAGCGGTTGCCCGCATCACGCAGAGCCGTCCGGCGCTGCTCGTGCTGTCCGCCAAAGACGAGCAGCGTCTGCACGAGCAGGCGCAGCGCCTGCAGGCGGCGATCGACAGACAGGTCGTGACGGATGACACGCTCGCCGATGCGGCCTATACCTTGCAGGTGGGGCGCGAACTGATGGAAGAGCGGCTCGCCGTGGTGGCAACCTCCGCACAGGACCTGCAGCAGAAGCTGTCCGCCTATCTGCAAGGCCGTCCGGCGCTTGGCGCGGTCTTCCGCGGTCAGGTCAAAGGCGCGACGGACAGCTCGCTGTCGTTCGCGGCGGATCAAGATCTGCAGGAGCTCGTGACGAAATGGTGGGAGAGCGGCCAGCTTGCCAAGCTGGCCGACCTCTGGGTCAAGGGCCTGCGTGTGGAGTACGGTTCTTTGTATGGCACGGAGAGACCGCGCCGCCTCTCGCTGCCGACCTATCCGTTTGCCCGTGAGAGATGCTGGGCGGTGGAGGGGCCGAATTTTGACGAAGGGTTCTATGAGCAGATTCTGGACGAGCTGGTAGACGAAGAGATCACCCTCGAAGAAGCCCTTCTGAAAATCAGCAGCGCCCTGATCCTGAATTGATCTCTTGACGAAATGAATGCTGCGAGATTAGTATTAGGGATAAGAAGGCAAATAATAGCATGTTTTGAAAAAATTCCTTATTTGTTTTCCAATCGATGTTGCGGCACGTTGGCGGGCGTAAGGGGCACATCCAGTTGCATGGTGTCGTGTGCATGTAGGCAGATGACATGGGAAGAGTATGTCCGCATGACCTATTTTCATAGCAGAACCTAAGAAAAGGGAGGAGCGATCCTCCTTTTTTTCTATTTTATGAGAGAAAATTCGAAAAGGAACGCTGAGCCGCTAGGAGGCACATATGAAAGATTTCCTGCAGCAACTATTGTCTGAAGTGAAACAAAATCGTTTGTCCAAATCCGAAGCGATAGATAGGATTCGACATGCACAAGCGGCAAGCGGAAACGAGTCCGTTTCTGAGCCGGCTTCTGAATTGCTGACCTATGAAGAAGTCTGGAAGGAGGAAAAGGCGGCTGAGGGAACGCCGCTTCGTGCGAGCAAGCTGATCTTCTTCCTGACAGAGCCGGAGCATCAGCAAGCGGTCGTGGAAGCGGTGCAGGCTGTCGATGATCGCGCACAGGTTGCGTTCGTCACCAGCGGGGAGAGCCTTCAGGACGTGCTCGGCGACGGGCGGCAGGACTGGCAAACGGTGGACGCTGTGCTGTACCTCTGTCCGCTGGAGGATGCGAGCTGCCGCCAGAACCCGGCTGCGCTCGTTCCTCTTGTCCAAAGTCTGGCAAAGTCGAACGTGCAGGCCAAGCGACTGCTGCTCCTCGGTTCTTATGCCAACGAATTGGAGCGTTGTCATTTGGAGTCGTGGATCGCGCTGACCCGCTCGCTACGGCTCGTGCTGCCACAGACGCAGGCGGCCATGTTCATTCAAGAGGGAGAGGTCTCGCTCGCTGCGTGCCTGCCGAAGATTTTGACGGAGCTGCAAGCGCCGTCGCTCTCCAGCGTTCTCTACAGATCCGGCAAGCGCTATGTTTGCTCCGTGCAGCCGACCGACTTGCAAGCGGGCGACTTGAAGGTGAGAGCAGGGGGCACTTATCTGATCACCGGAGGATGCGGCGGGCTTGGGTATTTATTTTCGGAGTATTATGCGGAAAAAGGTCCGGTCAAGCTGATCCTGACTGGCCGCTCTGCGCTTGACGATGCGAAGCAGGCCAAGCTCCGTGCTCTGGAACAACTGGGCAGCCAAGTCCTGTATGTGAAAGCGGATGTCTGCGAGGCGGATGCGATGCGGGAAGGGCTTGCTCAAGCGCGTGAGCAATTTGGCGCGATTCATGGCGTTGTGCATGCGGCGGGTGTCACGAGCGACCGGAGCATCCTTGAGAAAGATGCGGAGAGCTTCAAACGCATCCTCGACCCGAAAATCAGGGGCACCCAAGTGCTTGACGAGCTGCTCGCAGACGAAGAGGCGTTGGAGTTCGTCTGCTATTTCTCGTCGTCTTCGGCGATCCTCGGCGACTTTGGTTCGGGTGACTATGCGCTGGCGAACCGGTTCCAGACAGCCTATGCAGCCATGCGAAACAAACAGGGGCGTCCAGGTAAGACGCTGGTGATCAACTGGCCGCTCTGGAGAGACGGAGGCATGGGGCTGGAAGATGAGGAGAGCGCCAGGTTCTACCTGAAAACGAGCGGTCAGCGCTTCTTGGAAGTGGAAGAAGGGCTGGCGATGTTCGACCTCCTTCTCTCGCAGGAGCGGACGCAGCATCTAGTCATGGCCGGAGAGCGCCGTCGCGTCGAGCACTTCCTCGGCCTGTCGCAGCCGGAGCCTGCGAAGGCTCCAGCCTCGCAAGCGGTCCTCTCTTCCGGTTCCGGAAGACGGCCGGAGATGAAGGGATTCACGGCGGCACAATGCTTGACGTGGGATTTGCAACAACTGATCGGCGGAATTTTAAAGGTGTCGCGGGACAAGTTGGACGTGGGGACGAACCTGGCCGATTTTGGATTTGAGTCGGTCAGCTTGGCTGATCTGGCCGCTTCGATGACGAAGCATTTTGGCGTGGAAATTTCCCCGGCGGTGTTTTTCGGGCATTCGACGATTCAGGCGCTGGTCTCGCATCTGGAGAGCGACCATGGAGAAGTCGTGCGCGCCTTCTATAAGACGGAGCGAGTGCAGCCGGAGCGTGTGGAGATACAACTGGAGAAACAGCCGGAAGCGTCTCTTGAGGACACGATTGTGGAACCGGCGGCGACCGAGACCTCGGCAGCGGGGCCGGAGCCAATTGCGATCATCGGGATGAGCGGGCGCTTCCCGCAGGCGCGCAACATCGACGAACTGTGGGACATTCTCTCTGAAGGACGGGATGCGGTCACCGAGATTCCGGAAGACCGCTATGACTGGCGGGTGTATTATGGCGATCGCAGCCGCAGCAAATGGCTGGGTGCGATCCCGGGCGTGCGGGAGTTCGATCCGCTGTTCTTTGAAATCTCGCCGCTGGAAGCCGAAGCGATGGACCCGAAACAGCGCCTGCTCCTGCAAGAGGCGTGGCGGGCGCTGGAAGATGCGGGATTGGGCAAGCGGCAGCTGAGCGAGAGCAAGATCGGCATGTTCGTCGGTGTGGAAGAAGGCGACTATCCGCTGCTTTCTCAAGGCGAGGACACCAGCATCACGTCGAACCATAACGCGATTCTTGCGGCGCGCCTGCCGTATTTTCTGAACTTTAGCGGCCCGGTGATGGCGATCAATACCGCCTGCTCCTCCGGGTTGGTGGCAGCCCATCAGGCCTGCTTGAGCCTGCGAAATCGGGAGTGTGACGCGGCGGTGGTCGCTGGCGTGAACTTGCTGCTGACGCCAGCCGCTTACCTGGGCATGACGGAGGCCGGCATGCTGTCGGAGGATGGCAAATGCAAGGCGTTTGACAACGGGGCGAACGGTTTGGTGCCGGGGGAAGCCGTGGCGGTGGTCGTGCTCAAGCGGCTCTCGCAAGCACTGGCGGACGGCGACCCGGTCTACGCGGTCATCCAAGGCAGCGGCGTGAATTATGACGGCAAGACGAACGGCATCACGGCGCCAAGCACCGTCGCACAGGCGAAGCTTGTACAGGATGTGTACGAGCAGCACGAGGTAGACCCGGAAGAGATCAACTACATCGTGACGCATGGCACCGGGACGAAGCTCGGGGACCCGGTCGAGGTTCATGCGCTGCAGGACGTCTTCAAGCGCCGCACGCAAAAGCGCGGGTATTGTGCGCTGACTTCGACCAAGACCAATCTGGGCCACACGTTTGCGGCGTCAGGCTTGGTCAACCTGATCAGCTTGGTTCAGGCAATGCGGCATGAGACCATTCCGGCCAGCCTGCATTGCGAGACGGAAAACGAGTACATCCGTTGGGAGAACAGTGCCTTTTATGTGAATAAGGCGAGCAAGCCGTGGACGAAGCGGGCAGGCGCAGGCCGTGTGGGAGCGTTGAGTTCGTTTGGCATGAGCGGGACCAACGCGCACATGGTCGTCCGCAGTGTTGAACAGGGTGGGAATACCGGTCCCCGGGACTCGCATTACCTGCTCGCATTTTCGGCGAAAACGGACGAGGCGCTGCAAGAGAAACTGCAAGACATGATCGCGATGCTGGAGAACGATTCGGGCGCGGCAGGCAGTCTCGCGCAGATCAGCTACACGCTGCTGGAGGGACGTCAGCATTTTGCCCATCGTCTGGCGGTCGTGGTGCAGGATGCGCAGGAGATGCTGCGCGTTCTGAAACTGGCGCGGGAAGGCGTGCAAGATGCCAACATGTTCCGCGGCAAGGCGGCGCGCGAGAAGGCCGGAGATTCGGCCCTGCAGGAGCAGGCGTTGGAGCTGGCAGGGAAGAGCCGCGAATTGGCGACGAACCCTGCGGCCTATCAGGAGCACCTTCGTACACTTGCCGGTCTGTATGGCCAAGGCGGCGAGATCGCGGGAGACGCGCTGTTCGGCGCAGAAAGACCTACGCGCACGAACCTGCCGACCTATCCGTTCGCGCGGGAAGAATACTGGGTTGCACGGAAGGCGAAGGTCAGCGCTCTTCCGACGGCGTCGCAGCTGCATCCGCTGGTTCATCGGAACACGTCTGATTTTGCGGAACAGCGCTTTTCCTCGACGTTCACGGGAGCGGAGTTTTTCTTGGCCGATCATGTGGTCAAGGGGCAGAAGGTGCTGCCCGGCGTGGCCTATCTGGAGATGGCCCGCAAGGCGGTCGAGCAGGCGGCTGGCCTGAAGGATGCTCGCCTGCGCAATGTGGTCTGGGCGCGGCCGATCCTCGTCGGCGACGAACCAGTCGAGGTGCACATCGCCCTCTTCCCGGAGGCGGGCGGAGAGGTCGGATATGAGGTTTACACCCTGCAAGACGGGGAGGAGATCGTGCACAGCCAAGGACGCGCCGTGCGGAGTGCGTCGGCGGAAGAAGCGCCGAAGTGGGACCTGAAGGAGCTGCAAGCATCCTTCGTGCAGGGACAGTACGGGGCAGCGGACTGCTATGAATATCTCCGTGCGATGGGCATGGAGTACGGGCCGGCTTATCAAGGCATCAAGCAGGTGCAGGCGGGCGAAGGGCGCGTGCTGGCCGGATTGAGGCTGCCGTCCGTCGTCACTGACTCTCTGGCCGACTACCTTCTGCATCCGAGCCTTGCAGATGCGGCCTTGCAATCGGCTGTCGGGTTCCTGATCGGGCAAGAGATCTTCAAGCCGGCACTGCCGTTTGCGCTGCAGGAGCTGGATGTCTTCGGGCCGTGTGAAGCCGAGATGTGGGCGCTCGTTCGATACAGCGCGGGCAGCCGGCCGGAAGACAAGGTGCAAAAGCTCGATGTCGATCTCTGCGACAAGGAAGGAAGCGTTCGCATCCGTCTCAAAGGGTATACCTCTCGCGTGCTGGAAGCTGGGGCGGTTGCGGAAGACGAGCAGGCCGCTGTGCCGGAGAAGCTCGTGGAAACGAGCCGGGAAGAGGTAGCTGCTGCGAGCGCGGACCCCTTGCAGGAGAGCGCGCTCGCGTATCTCAAAGAGCAGGTGTCCGCCGTTTTGAAATGGCCGGTGAGCCGCCTTGATGCGGATGCGCCGCTCGAACAGTACGGGATTGATTCCATGCTGGTGATGAAGCTCACCAACCAGTTGGAAAACACATTTGGCTCTCTGCCCAAGACGCTCTTTTTTGAGTACCAGAACCTCCGGGACCTGGCTGGGTACTTCCTCGACTCGCATCGGGCGCAGCTGGTGCGGCTGACAGGGGACGAGGAACCGGCGCAAGACGCCGCGCCGGCCCGCAAGCCTGCGGTCAAGGAGACGCCTGAACGGACGGCGCTCGTCAGCCGTCGACGCCAGCGGTTCGCTTCGATGGCGCATGCGCAAGAAGAGGGAGCGAACAGCAGGCTGGACGTCGCGATCATCGGCGTCTCCGGCCGCTATCCGGGGGCGCGCAACCTTCAGGAATTTTGGGGCAATCTGCGGGACGGTGAGGATTCGATCACGGAGATTCCTCAAGAACGCTGGGATCATAGCCTCTATTTTGACCCGGACAAAAACAAGGCGGGCAAGACGAACAGCAAATGGGGCGGATTTATGGATGGCGTGGATCAATTCGATCCGCTGTTCTTCAACATCTCCCCGCGCGAGGCGGAGCTCATGGACCCGCAGGAGCGATTGTTCATGCAGACCGTCTATGAAGCGATGGAAGACGCCGGTTATACTCGCGAGACGCTTGCCAAGCAGCACGGACGGGGGCTTGACGGCAACGTTGGGGTCTATGTCGGCGTGATGTACGAAGAGTATCAGCTGTACGGCGCACAGGAGACGCTGCTTGGCAGCCCGATCGCGCTGGCGGGAAGTCCGGCTTCGATCGCCAACCGGGTGTCGTACTTCTTCAACCTGCACGGGCCGAGCCTTGCCGTCGATACGATGTGTTCGTCTTCGCTGACGGCGATTCATCTGGCCTGCCAGAGCTTGCAGCAAGGCGGTCGCGAGCTGGCGATCGCCGGCGGCGTCAACGTCTCGATTCATCCGAATAAGTATATTTTGCTCGGCCAAGGCAAGTTTGCGTCGAGCAAAGGGCGATGCGAGAGCTTTGGCGAAGGGGGCGACGGGTACGTGCCGGGCGAAGGCGTGGGCGCGGTGCTGCTCNTGCTCGGCCAAGGCAAGTTTGCGTCGAGCAAAGGGCGATGCGAGAGCTTTGGCGAAGGGGGCGACGGGTACGTGCCGGGCGAAGGCGTGGGCGCGGTGCTGCTCAAGCCTTTGTCCAAAGCGATGGAAGACGGCGATCAGATCTATGGGGTGATCAAGGCCACCGCCATTAACCACGGGGGCAAAACCAACGGGTATACCGTCCCGAACCCGAATGCGCAGGCGAATGTGATCGAGCAGGCGCTGCGGCAGGCGGGACTTGACCCGAGCA
>NZ_JCAMRT010000031.1:0-47555 GCF_059821225.1 Paenibacillus sp. sg306046 | reverse complement strand
TGTGGAGCTGACGAATACTAATCGGTCGAGGGCTTATCCAAGCAAGTAGCATTCAGCATGCTAAGTTTCGTATCCAGTTTTCAGGGCGCAAACCTTGAAGATGTAGCTTTGGAGAGATACCCAAGTGGCTCAAGGGGACCCTCTGCTAAGGGGTTAGACTGCGTAAGTGGTGCGAGGGTTCGAATCCCTCTCTCTCCGTTGATTTTTTTGTGGCGGCGTAGCTCAGCTGGCTAGAGCGTACGGTTCATACCCGTAAGGTCGGGGGTTCGATCCCCTCTGCCGCTACCATTTTACTTTGATTACAATGTGGAGGCTTAGCTCAGCTGGGAGAGCATCTGCCTTACAAGCAGAGGGTCGGCGGTTCGATCCCGTCAGCCTCCACCATTTAATTTTATATGCCGCTGTAGCTCAACTGGTAGAGCAACTGACTTGTAATCAGTAGGTTGGGGGTTCAAGTCCTCTCGGCGGCACCCTTTCATGAGGAGCCGTGGTGTAGAGGCCTAACATGCCTGCCTGTCACGCAGGAGACCGCGGGTTCGAATCCCGTCGGCTCCGCCATGAATTTATTTTCTGGAAACAGGATGAAAACCAAAAAGTTTAATTAAAGCATTTGTTGTTTTAGACCAGCCATGGATTGTCTCCTGGAAGTCGGGGTGAAAGTCTGAAGGTTTGGTTTTGTATGCTGTGCAAGGTTGATTTAATTAAAGAAGATTTCACACATGGCTCGGTAGCTCAGTCGGTAGAGCAGAGGACTGAAAATCCTCGTGTCGGCGGTTCGATTCCGTCCCGAGCCACCATAGTTTTACGGAGGCTTAGCGAAGTGGCCAAACGCAGCAGACTGTAAATCTGTTCTCTGACGAGTTCGGTGGTTCGAATCCATCAGCCTCCACCATTTCATTTCGAGCCATTAGCTCAGTTGGTAGAGCACCTGACTTTTAATCAGGGTGTCGTAGGTTCGAGTCCTACATGGCTCACCATTTTCACAAACTCAAAAGCCCTTCACTGAAGGGCTTTTTTTCATGCAATTTTTATGCAATAAAACGAATTGATCAGCCGCTACCATGCCGACTTCAGCGCATGTGCTTTGAGATAGTCTGCGGTTCTGTAGGCGAGCGCCATGACGGTGTTGGTCGGATTTCCGGCTCCCGAAGTGACAAACAAACTGGAGCTGCACAAAAATAAATTCGGAATGTCATGCGATTGTCCGTAGCTGTTGGCGACTGAGGTGCCCGGATCAAGCCCCATGCGACAGCCGCCCATCAGATGTGCGCTGTCAGGCACGATGAATTCAGGCTGTCCTCCGGCCGCCTGCAGAATACGGCTCATTTGCTCGACAGCATGCATGATCAGCCGCTTATCATTGTCGCCATAGCTGAAGGTAACTTGGGCCACAGGCATGCCAAGGTGATCTTTCGCGTCACTCAGTGTAATTCGGTTATCGGGGTTAGGAAGCACCTCTCCGACCATTGTGACCCGTGCATAGTAGTTATAATCCAGCATGGCTTGCCGCAGCCGTGCTCCCCACAACGGTGGCTGTTCGGGACCGGATGACTTGGAGATGCCTTGTGCAAAGCTTACGGGCCGCGCACCGTGCGCATGTAAGGTGTAGCCTTTGATAAAGTCGCGGTCAGACGAAGAAGTATAATACTGCTGGGTTGAGGCCAACACAGGCGTCCCCTTGTACAACCGCACCTCATGAGGAAATCGGGCATACACATCATGGCTGCTGTGCGTCATAAACGATCGGCCCACCCAGCCGCTGCGATTCGCTAATCCTTCGGGGAAAAGGGAATTGGCCGAATTTAGCAGAAGACGCGGAGTTTCGACAACATGGGCCGCCAAAATAATGATGCGGGCGCGCTGCTCATACAAGCTGCCCATATGCTCGAATGTGACTCCTGTAGCTCTGCCAGCAGCGTTCGTATTCACACGAAGAACCGTACAATCGGCCAACACCTCGGCTCCTGCGCGAATTGCTTGGGGAATATGTACGATAAGCGTGCTGAATTTGGCGTTAGGCATACATCCCTGGTTGCAGAAGCCGCGGTTGATGCAGGGAGGGCGTCCCTCGAAGGGAGCGGATAAAATAGCAAGAGGCGTCACCGTCCACGGGATACCAAGCTGTTCGCAGCCTTGGGCAAATAGCTGGGCATTCGGGCTGATCGGATCACGCTCCGGATAAGGGTATGGGCCACGGAACGGTCCCCAGGGGAAATGCTTGGGGCCGGAAACGGCCAGCTCCTGCTCAACCTTTCGGTAATAAGGCTCAAGCTCCGCGTAGGTGATCGGCCAGTCTTCCCCATGGCCCTCCAATGTACGCCCCTGAAAATCCGTCTCATGAAACCGGAGAAAGACCCCGGTAAAATGCGTCGTTCCTCCGCCTACGCCCCAGCCTGTCAAATTAGCGCCCATCTCCAACGGATCGGAGCCATTAACGATTCGCGTCTGCTGCCAGCCGAGCTGCTGCATGGACAGTTCATCGCTGGCGAAATCCCGCTGCGGATCGCGAAATGGACCGGATTCAAGTACGACCACCCGCATCCCGGCTTCGCTCAGCTCTTTGGCCAGCACACCGCCGGCCGCGCCTGCCCCGACGATCACGACATCGACTTCCTGACCTTCATAGCTGCGCTTCATGCTGTTGACGCCCTTCCGGGCTTCCTCCATCGGTCGAGTCGGCCGCTTGCTTCCTTGGCTCCTGAGCTTCCCACGGGTCCGGCTCAGCGGGATGCATCCGCACATAGCCGCGCGGGTAGGCGGGGCCGCCGAATCCGATTTCGGACCAGATTTCGGGATGAGAATAATACGCTTCAAGGGTAATCTGCAGCAGCTTGGTGAACCAAGCCTTCACCGGGATGTCTCGCCATAGCTGCACAGGCGCCGCCTCGTCCCGGCTGAGCTCCTCCAGTATAGCCAGCTGCTTGTCTTCGGCAAGGTGGAAATATCGCTTTGTATGCATGGTCTGGCACGCTGTATCCAGCGTACGGAGACCGGCGCGAATCAGCTCGGGGGCGGGCGGGATGCCGGGCTTGCGCTGGCTCTCCGTACCTGCGGCCAAAGTTTGATCAAGATGATCCAGCACAAACTGGATAATTTCGGGGCGCCCGTCATCCATGAGCAGGCTGCACAGCGCGCGCAGCGTTTCGGCTTCGATCGGCGACAATAAGCTGTATTCGCCCGAAGTATGCAGACGTTCGTTGACAATCTGGCGTGTATGCGTATCCCATTGCTGCTGCTGGCTCATAACATCATAAGCAGGGTAACGGGTCAGACGTTTGACGGACATACGAAGCTTCACCTCCAATAATAGGCCAGCAGGCCAAGGACGCTGAGCGCGCAAAATAGGACGGGCATCATGACCGGCGGTCCGGTCATGAAATTGCGCAGCGTGTAGCCGCCGACACGGACTTTAACCCCGTGCACATGAAAAAATACACCGATGGAGCCGATTCCGACGCCTAGCCACATCAGGATCACAAACATCAGAAGCGCCGTTGTACCGGGCGAGTAGGTGAGCCACAAGGCCGATAGACTAAATACAGGAGCTGCGATGACTGGCGCCCACATCGAGCGGTGATGGAAATTTTGCCGATAGTGGGAAAGCGTCACCTGAAGGCCTACAGCCAAAAAAGCAACGGCTACAAAGAGGTAAAGGAATCGTTCCAAAGACCAGATGCTTCCATTCATGCGGGACCTCCTTTCAGGTTCAAGCTGTTTGAACATGACATTTGGGTAAGCTCGTTAAGCGGGCAGCCTTCACAGGTTTCCCTCATTTGTGAATTATATCCTGTATCAAGAGCCTGGAGTTCATCCGGTTTGATTAGGTCTGTTCATGATTCAGGCACAAGGTAATTGTTCCCGTCGGCTACAAGCAGGAATTGGGCAAGGGGAGGGTTTTCATGCTGCGGGAGCTGCATGGCAGTGACCATAAACCGAGGTTTGGCGCGGCTTTGGGCCGCTTATTTCAGCGTTGAGATAAATGTAGGCGGGCTGCAGCGGTCTGAACGGGTTGTGGGCAGCTTTGGATATAAAGGAAATAGATTGCGAACAGAGGAAGTTATTACTCGGTGCGTTTGGTTTTTCTCCCATGGTAATCTATGAGGGCGGGGGCAATCGTTGCCCAACATGGATAAACCTTGACAAAGTAGGAGGAACATGATGAACATTTTACCGTTTTCCATTCGTACGGCAGGAATGACTGCCGCGCTGGCTCTTCTGCTGACAGGGGCACTCGCAGGCACGGCTTCCGCCGCTTATGATGACATGGATGCCGTATCGCTGGCCACCAAAATGGTAGGCAAAGATTACGCCGCAGGCGGGGAAACACCGAGTAAAGGATTCGATGCCGCCGGACTGATTTCATATGTTTTCGAAACGCTTGATTACAAACTTCCCAGCGGGCTGGACGAGCAGTTTAAGATGAACCGTCCCAAGGTTACTTCCCTTGGAGCCGCTCAGCCAGGCGATGTGCTGTTTTTCGGAAAAAATGGCAAGCCGACCTTTTCCGCGATTTATACCGGCGACGGCAAAATGGTGATGTCCTCCAAAAGCAAATCCGAGGTGGTTACCAGAAAAGTGAGCGATTGGAGCAGCCAGTTTATCAGCGGGCGCCGGATTTTGTCCGAGAAGGATCGGCTGCGCGTAAATTTGATCTTAACGGCTCAGCAGTATTTGGGTGTTCCTTATGATTTCGGGGCCAAATACGGCCAGACGAAAACATTCGACTGCTCCTCCTTTATGAAATGGATTTTCAATAAATATGACATTGATCTGCCGCGTGTGTCACGGGATCAGGCGAAGGAGGGCACCTTTGTCAGCCGCAGCAAGCTGGACGCTGGCGACCTGGTTTTTTTCACGACCAGGGATTCAGGCGGCAAGATCGGGCATGTCGGCATGTACGTCGGCAACGGGATGATGATTCATACGTACGGCGAAGGTGGAGTCAAGTTCAGCAGCATCACAAGCGGCTGGTGGGATGAGCACTATGTAACAGCGCGCCGGGTTATCCGGTAATATAAGCTTGCGAGGGAGCCTTCGGGCTCCCTTTGTTTGTGCGGCAGAGCGTTTATGCTACAATATACGGAGGAAACGCCGGTCAACCGGACGTCCGTAGAGAGAATGCCGGCGGCAGGCAGAGGCAGCGTGATCTGAAGGCCGACGCACGTAAAGAGAGGGAGCCTCAGGATGGATTGGGAACTCGTACGACAGCAAATCGAGAGTGTTTTGGGCATTACTGTCAACGTGGAAAAACGGTCTGCGGAAGAATGGGCCGCAATGATGAAGGAAACCGGGACTGCCGCATCCGAAACAGGTTCGCCTGCCGGACTCACCCTCGGCGACTTGACCTATATCCCGGTTCAGCGGGACGGGCATCATGTCCTGCTGCTGCGGCTCCCTTCCGAAGGCGTCTCCGCACGGGAACGTCAACTGATCGGACTTATGCTGGACGCCCGCAAGCTTCAAGACAAGAAAGCGGCGGGACCAAGCGGAGAAGAGGAGCGGAAGGCGGCGTTAATCCGCGATTGGTTCAAGGGCCAGCAGGAGCTTGGTTATGTGCAGGCCGAGCTGCCTGATCCGCTCGTTTCGCAGCTGTCGCTGTATTCGACAAAAATTCCATTGTTGGTTTATGTCGATCAGACGACTTCGCGGCGGGTTCATTACACCGATTTGAAGAAGCTGCTGGAGTCGTTTTTTGACGCTTCCATCACGCTGATTCCGCTGACGGACAAGGAATGGCTCGTGCTTGGTCCGGAGAAAATATTGACGATGGATATAGGCGAAGAACGGGCGGATTCGTCCGAGGAAACGCTGGAGGACCGGCTCGCCACACTTGGCTACGGATTGCACGAGATGCTGGAAAATGAGTGGGTAGGGGAGTGCCATCTCGCCGTGCATTATCCGATGCTGCCGTCGAAATCGCTGTACTCGGCCATTTTACAGCTGCGGGAGACGATTATGCTGGGGCGGACGTACCAGATCGGCAGCAATATGCATTTGCCGTGGGAGCTGCAGTTGGAGAAGCTGGTGCATTTGATTCCGGATAGCGAGAAGGCGAATTTTCTGGAGCGGGTGCTGAAAAGGCGCGATCTTGCCTTCGATTCGGAGACGATGACGACGCTGGAGCATTTTTTCCAACTGGACTGCAATGTCAGCGAAACAGCCAAAAAGCTGTACATCCACCGCAACACGCTGTTGTATCGACTGGACAAGTTTAAACAGGAAACCGGGCTCGACGTGAGAACGTTTAACCATGCGGTATTAGTGAAGATTTCCATGCTATTGTACAAAGTAACGAAAAGAAAGTGATTTTTTTGTGAAGATTGTGCATAGTCATCCCGCGGTGCGTGAGGTATGATTTATACATATTCAGATACCATCTTGTAGGGGGAATTAATCATGGCAGGTGTACGTTTGAACCACATCGTTAAAAAATATCCGGGTGCAACAGAGTCAACAGTTAAAGACTTTCACTTGGACATCAAAGATAAAGAGTTTCTCGTACTTGTAGGAGCTTCCGGTTGTGGGAAATCGACGACACTTCGTATGATCGCTGGTTTGGAGGAAATTACGGAAGGCGAGCTGTACATCGGCGACCGCCTCGTGAACGACGTTGCTCCGAAAGACCGCGACATCGCAATGGTGTTCCAGTCCTATGCATTGTATCCGCACATGAACGTGTACCAAAACATGGCTTTCGGTTTGAAGCTTCGCAAATTCAAGAAAGCTGATATCGAGGCTCGCGTTCGCGAAGCTGCGAAAATTCTCGACATCGAGCATTTGCTTGATCGTAAGCCGAAGGCGCTCTCCGGCGGTCAGCGTCAGCGTGTTGCCTTGGGTCGCGCGATTGTCCGTGAACCGCAAGTGTTCTTGATGGATGAGCCGCTCTCCAACTTGGATGCCAAGCTCCGCGTACAGATGCGCGCTGAGATTACGAAGCTCGTTAAACGTCTTGAAACGACTACCGTTTATGTAACGCATGACCAAACCGAAGCGATGACAATGGGCGACCGGATCGTCGTTATGGATAAAGGGATCATCCAACAGGCTGCTACGCCTGAAGAAATTTATAACTTCCCGGTTAACATGTTCGTTGCCGGTTTCATTGGATCGCCATCCATGAACTTTATCAGCGGCAGCTTCGCTGAGCAAGGCGGCGGCCTGTACTTCCGCGCTTCCGGCGTGAACCTGCAAATTCCGGAAGGCAAAGCAAAAACGCTGCGCGATAAAGGCTATGCGAACAAAGAAGTTGTGCTCGGCGTACGTCCGGAGGATCTGCATGAAGAGGCAATCTTCATCGAAGCTTCCCCGAACTCCGTAGTGAACGCGCACATCGAAGTTTCCGAAAACCTCGGTCATGAGATGCAAGTTCACTTGAAGGGTCTCGGCAGCGGCACAATCGTAGCTCGTGTAGACGGTCGTGCAGGATTCCACGAAGGTCAAACTGTGAAGCTGGCGATCGACATGAACAAAGTTCATTTCTTCGATAAAGAAACAACAGCTTCGATTCTGTTGAACTCTTAATCTATACAACCCCAAAAACCAGCCTGCTGCAGGCTGGTTTTTTTGCGATCGCATCAAGCGAGACGGACGGCGGTTGATTTATACGCCCGATTCCGATACGATGAGCATATTGGGATAAAAAGGAGACGACACACTTGGGTAAAAAAGTCAGAGTAGCGGATATGGTTAAAGAGTTTAAACTCGAAGTCATTTGCGGCGAAGAAGGCTTGAAGCGGCCGATCACGACGGCCGATTTATACCGGCCTGGTCTGGAAATGGCCGGATATTATGAATTTCACCCGCATGAACGTGTTCAAATTCTCGGTAAAACAGAGCTGACCTTTTTCGAAGGCTTGACGGCTGAATGCCGCGTGGAGCGGATGAATTGGCTGTGCGCCCCTCAGGAGACGCCTTGCATTATTTTAAGCCGCGGGATGGAGGCTCCGCTAGAACTGCTTCAGGCGGCGGGTGAGCATCAGGTAGCTGTGCTGCGTACGCCGATGGCGACGACGATTTTGGCAAGCCGGCTAACAAACTTTCTGGAAAACCGCCTGGCGCCATCGACGACGATTCACGGGGTGCTTGTGGATGTGTATGGCATCGGGATGCTGATCTCCGGCTCAAGCGGCATCGGGAAAAGCGAGACGGCGCTTGAGCTGGTGAAGCGCGGACACCGTCTGGTGGCGGACGATGCGGTTGAAATTCGCCAAACGGCTGATCATACGCTGATCGGCAATGCGCCGGAGCTGATCCGATATTTGCTGGAGATTCGCGGGATTGGGATCATTAATGTGATGACGCTGTTCGGAGCAGGCGCTGTATTGACCGCCAAGAAAATTTCGTTGGTGTGCAAGCTGGAGAACTGGCAGCAGGACAAGCAATATGACCGGCTCGGCTTGGATGAAGAAACAACGAGAATCATTGATACCGATGTGCCGCTCGTCACTATTCCAGTACGTCCCGGGCGAAATCTCGCTGTTATTATCGAAGTAGCGGCCATGAATTACCGCTTGAAACGGATGGGTTACAACGCTGCGCTCCAATTCACGAACAAGCTGACCGAGTCGCTGAACGATGATATGGATGAGATGGAATAGAAGAGCTTAAGGGAGACGAAAAATTATGTTTCTTGCTTTGAATCCAATTGCATTTTCGCTCGGGCCGATTAGCGTACACTGGTACGGCATCATTTTGGGGACCGCGGCGTTGATCGGGCTGGTGCTCGCTATTCAAGAGGGCAAGCGGTTTGGCATCTCCTCAGACTTTTTCATGGATTTGGTGCTGATCGGCGTGCCGTCCGCGATTGTCGGAGCGAGAGTTTATTACGTGGCCTTCAAGTGGGAGGACTATAAAAACAACTGGGTTGACGTGTTTAAAATATGGAATGGCGGTATTGCGATTTACGGCGCGTTAATCGGGGCCATTATCGCTGCTGTCATCTATACGAGGCGCAAGGGCTACGGGTTCTGGAAAATCGCCGATATTTGCGCGCCGGGACTGATCGTCGGGCAGGCGATCGGGCGTTGGGGCAACTATGTGAACCAAGAGGCGCATGGCGGTCCGGTCGCCGAATCGTTTTTGCGCGACAACCTGCATCTGCCGAATTTCATCGTAGATCAGATGCTGATCCAAGATGTGTATTACCACCCGACCTTCCTGTACGAATCGCTCTGGAATGTGCTGGTGCTTGTCCTGCTGCTTGTGCTGCGCCGGCAAAAGTTTGTCCGGGTAGGGGAAGTGTTCCTTGGCTATTTTATTTTTTACTCCATCGGCCGTTTCTTTATCGAGGCATTCCGAACGGATAGTCTGGACTTTACGGGACCGCAATGGCTGGCTTCGCTGCTGCAGGGCTTATGGTCGCCGATGCATGCTTTTGGCTTCGAGCAAGGCATTATGACGTACGGCGGCAATATTCGTATTTCGCAGCTGCTGGCGATTTTGATCGTGCTGGCTGCTATTGCGCTGATTGTGATCAGACGGCGTACGGGAGCATCAGCGGAGTATTATGCAGATCCGGTCGTTCATCCGCCTGGAGCGGTCGCTGCGGATGCTTCCCCGGCAACTGACGCGCCGGAAGCAGCATCGTCACCGGAGCCGGAGCATAGGTCATAAGTGATCGCATCAGGCAATCAGGCAACATATAGAGAGGCCGCCGCAGGACTGTAAAATAACCCGAGCGGCGGCCAACGCAGAAGGAGTGCGAGACGATGATAAAAACCGTACTGTTTGATCTGGACGGAACGATTCTGGATACAAATGAATTGATTATCCAGTCGTTTCTTCATACCTTCGAGGGCATAACGGCCGAGCCGGTAACCCGCGAGCGAATTATTCCGAACATGGGCCGCCCGCTCGTGGAGCAAATGGTGTTTTTTTCCGGACGCGAGCAAGTAGACGATCTCGTGTCCAAGTATCGGGATTACAACATTAGCCGGCATGACGAGCTGGTACAGGCATTCCCTTACGTGCAGGAGACGCTGGCAAGTTTGAAGGCGGCGGGCATCAAGCTTGGCGTCGTAACAAGCAAGGTGCGCCGGACGACGGAGATGGGGCTGCGGCTGACAGGGATCTTCGATTACTTTGACGCGATCGTAACGGTGGAGGAAGTTGAACGGGCCAAGCCAGACCCGGAAGGCATCCGACAGGCCTTGCGGCTGATGGGCGCAGACGCGGCAGGCGCGCTGATGGTCGGCGACAGCCACTATGATCTGGAGGCGGCGCGCAACGCGGGCATTCCATCGGTCGGCGTAGCCTGGACGCTCAAGGGTGTTGACTATTTGCAGGCATATCATCCGACTTATATCATAGACGATATCCGCGAGCTGCTGGGGATTATCGGCGTTGAAGGAGCAATCGCGCTTGAGACAGACGGAACGATTTCCGGTTAAAGGTCCCAATTCGTTATGGCAGGTATACAACACGATTAGCCGCTGGAAGGCGATTCGCAATTTCATCTGGATTCAAATTTCGAGGTATGCGCCCTCGCTTACCCTGAAACGGTGGATTTACCGCCGGGTTCTGGGGATGAAGGTGGGGGAGCATGCTTCTTTTGCGTTGATGGTGATGGTTGATGTTTTTTTTCCGGAGAAAATTGAGGTTGGCGACAATACCATTATCGGGTACAATTCGACCATTTTGACGCATGAATATTTGATCAAGGAATACCGGCTCGGCCAGGTGCGGATCGGCTCGCATGTGATGATCGGCGCCAATACGACGATTTTGCCGGGAGTGACGATCGGCGATCATGCGGTGGTGGCCGCGGGCTCGGTTGTACATAAGGATGTTGCGCCTTACAGCATGGTCGGCGGCAATCCGCTGCAGGTGATTCGGGCCGATGTGCGCGAGGCTGACGGCGGGTATGGAGACGAGGACAGCAGTAAGGCCGCAAAGTGAATGATTTGGAAGTTCGTTTGCGCCCGGCGCGTCCGTTTTCTCCGCATTTCTCAGTAAAGGCGCTTGCCCTTACGGCTGACCGGATACCATTGACGGAGCTTGCATTCCATGTTAGACTTACTTTTACATTCTTTATTTTGGTAGCATGGTAGCACATTAGCGAACTAAAGTGATAAATACTTACGATAGCAGGGTGAAGTCGGATGTCCAAACCGAAAGTATTTGAAAAACCGACAGGTGTAAAGGATTATTTGCCGGAGGCGGCGGCCAAGCTGCGCAGCATCGAGCTGAAGGTCATGCAATGCATGGAGCGCTGGGGTTACCGGGAAATTATAACGCCAACATTGGAGTACTACGATACCGTCGGGGTAGCCAGCTCTACGGAAGACAAAAAGCTGTTCAAGCTGCTTGATCGCAATGGCACAACGCTTGTGCTGCGCTCGGATATGACCGCGCCGATTGCACGGGTCGTATCGTCGCTGCTGCGGGACTACCGTTTTCCGCTGCGTCTGTCGTATCATGCGAACGTTTTTCGGGCGATTGAAGCCGAAGCGGGACGGGATGCGGAATTTTTCCAGGCTGGCGTGGAACTGGTAGGCGATGCTTCGAGCGAATCCGATGCCGAGGTGATCGCGCTTGCGATAGCCTGTTTGCAGGCGGCCGGTGTGGAGCAGTTCAAGATTGCAGTCGGTCATGTCGGATTTTTGAACGGCTTGTTTCAGGAGACGCTGCGGGATAGACTTGACGCGCAGACGCAGCTCAAGGATTGCTTGCTGAACCGCGATTATGTCGGCTACCGGGAAGCGATCCGCGAATTAGGCCTCGCTGACGGGGTACAGGAAGAGCTGGACGGCATTCTCCGGCTGCGCGGCGGGCAAGAGGTGTGCGGGCAAGCGCGCAAGCTGACCGGCGATCCGGTGGCTCAGGCGGCGATTGACCATTTATGCGAGGTATGGGATGTCCTGGTGGCGTATGGGGTCAGCGAGCATGTGCTGATTGATCTGACGATGATCGGCGATTTCTCCTATTACACGGGGATGACCTTTGAAGGGTATGCGGCTGATCTCGGGTTTCCGGTATGCAGCGGCGGGCGTTACGACAATTTGCTGGCCCAGTTCGGCCGTCCGGCGCCAGCGACCGGATTTGCGCTCAAGACGAACCGGATTTTGGAGGTCGTCAGCAAGGGAGCGGCCCGTGAATCGGAAGGCCGTGTGCTGATTGTGTATGCAGCGGCTAACCGCGCGGAGGCGCTTGGGAAGGCCGGAGAGCTGCGCGGAGACGGACATGCTGCCGTGGAAACGCTGCTGCTGCCCGCCGACGGCCGCTATGAGCGGACGGAGCAGGCGGACGGAACAATCCTCGTGCGCGATACGGCGTATCGCAGCGTGATTGAGTTTGTGAAGTAAAGGAGCGGGCAAAAGCGATGCAGGAGTTATTAAAAGTAGCCATGCCCAAAGGGCGTATCTATAAGCAGGCCTCCAAGCTGTTCCGCCAAGCGGGACTGACGATTCCCGACGAAGCGGATGAGTCGCGCAAGCTGATCATTGCGGTGCCGGAGGCCAACATGGAGTTTATTATGGCGAAGCCGGTCGACGTTCCGACCTATGTGGAATACGGCGTGGCGGATATCGGGGTCGTCGGCAAGGACGTGCTGATGGAGGAAAATCGCGACGTCTACGAGCTGCTGGATCTGGGTATCGCCCGCTGCCGGATGTCCGTGATCGGGCTGCCGGATTGGAAGCCGGTGCTGAATCCGCGCGTGGCGACGAAGTATCCGAACGTGGCATCGCAGTATTTCCGCGAACGGGGCCAGCAGGTTGAGGTGATCAAGCTGAACGGGTCCATCGAGCTGGCGCCGCTGATCGGTCTGGCCGACCGGATCGTCGATATGGTCGAGACCGGCAGTACGATTCGTGAAAACGGACTGGCGGAGCATGAGACGATTTTCTCGATTACGAGCCGTCTGATTGCGAACCGTGTCAGCTACCGGATGAAAAATAATGCGATCCAGGCGCTCTGCGACCGGCTTCAGCCGGTGATCGCCGAGGCTATAGCGGCAAGTGCGAGGAAATAACGACCGGAAGTCTTCATCGGAAAATCAGTGCGTGACCAAAGGACGAGCGTTTAGCGGAGTGTCGGAGGATCGAAGGTCTGGGAAAGCCATACAACGAACAATGGAAGGAGGACTTGGTTTATGAAGGTGATACCTGCTGCTGAATTTGCGCTAAAGCGGGAAGTGGAGTACGGCTCGCCGGAGCAAAATGCTGCGGTCAAGCGCATTATCGACGAGGTGCGTCAGGATGGCGATGAGGCGCTGCGACGCCTCAGCAAGGAGTTCGACCGCGTTGAGCTGGAGCAGCTGCGCGTGACGGACAGCGAGCTGGAGGCGGCGTACAGCAAGGTGGACGCTGAATTTCTGGAGGCGATCCGCGAGGCGGCCGTCAATATTCGCCGCTTCCATGAGAAGCAGCTGCGCTCGTCCTGGATGGACCTGCAGCCGGACGGGACGATTCTCGGCCAAGTGATGCGTCCGCTGCGCCGGGTCGGTCTGTACGTGCCGGGCGGGAAAGCGGCGTATCCGTCCTCGGTGCTGATGAACGCGATTCCCGCTCAGGTGGCGGGCGTGCCGGAAATCGTCATGGTAACGCCGCCTGCGACGGCGGGTGTAGAGGGGATCGACCCGCATATTCTCGTCGCCGCCGCTGAGGCGGGCGTGCGGGAAATTTACCGGGTCGGGGGAGCGCAGGCGGTGGCCGCGCTTGCCTACGGCACCGCGTCGATTGCGCCGGCCGACAAAATTGTCGGGCCGGGCAACATTTACGTCGCGCTGGCCAAGCGTTACGTGTTCGGCGTCGTCGATATCGACAGCATCGCCGGGCCAAGCGAAATCGTCGTGCTGGCCGATGCGTCGGCTGATGCGTCGTACATCGCCGCCGATCTGCTGTCGCAAGCGGAGCACGACGAGATGGCGTCGGCCATTCTCGTGACGCCGTCGGCCGAGCTGGCCGCAGCGGTGAAGCTGGAGGTCGAGCGTCAGCTGGCCGAGCTGCCGCGCCGCGAGATCGCGGAGAAGTCGATCCGCGACAACGGTGCGATTTTGACCGTGTCCAGTTTGGATGAAGGCATCGAGGTTGTCAACCGCCTTGCGCCGGAGCATCTGGAGGTGCTGGTGCAAGAGCCGTTCGCTTACTTGAGCCGGATTGAGAATGCCGGCGCCATTTTCCTTGGTCCGTACAGCTCGGAGCCGGTCGGTGATTATTTCGCCGGTCCGAACCACGTGCTGCCGACCAACGGGACGGCGCGTTTTTCTTCACCGCTGAACGTGGATCACTTTATGAAAAAATCAAGCGTGATTTATTATAGCAAGGAAGCGCTGCTGCGCGACGGCGGCAAAATTATGTCGCTGGCCCGTCATGAAGGGCTGGAGGCGCATGCGCGCGCGATTGACATTCGGATGCAGAAAGAAGGGGACTCTCGTGGCTGAACGCGAGCAAGCAGGAACAGAAGCGGCAGCGCCGCAGGCGCGCCGGGCGGACGTAGCGCGCCGAACGAATGAAACGGACATCAAGCTGGCTTTTCAAGTAGACGGAACCGGCGTATCCGAGCTTGAAACGGATGTGCCGTTTCTCAATCATATGCTCGATCTGTTCACCAAGCACGGCCAATTCGATCTGAAGGTGGACGCGCGGGGCGACGTGGAGATCGACGATCATCATACGGTCGAGGATATCGGCATCTGTCTCGGCCAGACGCTGCGCGAAGCGCTTGGCGACAAACGCGGCATCAAGCGATACGCGAGCGTCTTTATTCCGATGGATGAGGCGCTTGCGCAGGTCATCATTGATATCAGCAACCGGCCGCATTTCGAATACCGGGCGGAATACCCGTCGGCGACGGTCGGCAGCTTCACGACGGAGCTGGTCCACGAATTTCTGTGGAAGTTCGCGCAGGAGGCGCGTATTACGCTGCATGTAATCGTCCACTACGGGCACAACACGCATCATATGATCGAAGCGGTGTTTAAGGCGCTCGGACGGGCGCTGGATGAAGCGACGAGCATCGACCCGCGCGTACAGGGGGTTCCATCGACGAAAGGGGTGCTGTAGCCATGATCGCAATCATTGACTATGGCATGGGCAATTTGCATAGTGTCCGCTCTGCAGTCGAGCGGCTCGGCTACCCGGTGCGGATTACGTCGGATGAACGGGAGCTGTTCGAGTCGGACGGCGCGATTTTGCCGGGCGTCGGCGCGTTCGGCGATGCGATGGAGCATCTGCGCGCATCGAAGCTCGATGAGGCGACGAAGGCGTATGCGGCAAGCGGCAAGCCGCTGCTCGGCATCTGTCTCGGTATGCAGCTGCTGTTCGACCGCAGCGAGGAGCATGGGCTGAATGACGGGCTGGGCTTGCTGCCGGGCGAGGTTGTACGGTTCCGCGGCGACTACAAGGTGCCGCATATGGGCTGGAACAAGCTGGATTTCCAGCAGGAGAGCGGGCTGTTTCAAGGACTGGAGGAAGGTCATGTCTACTTCGTCCACTCGTATCATGTCCGGCCGGAGCAGGCGAGCGATCTGCTGGCGACGACGGATTACTACCAGCGAGTGACGGCGATTGTCGGCCGCGGCAATGTGTACGGCATGCAGTTTCACCCGGAGAAAAGCGGCAGCGTCGGCATGAAGCTGCTCGACAACTTTCTGGCGCAGTGCGGAAGCAAGCAGCACCGATAAACCTAATGCAGTGGAGGAATCGAAATCATGTCTTCGTTTATTATTTATCCTGCGATTGATATCCGGGACGGCAAATGCGTGCGCCTGATCCAGGGCGATTACAACCAGGAGACGATCTACAACGAAAATCCGCTGGAGGTCGCGAAGTCCTGGGAGGCGCAGGGCGGCAAATGGATTCATCTGGTCGATCTGGACGGGGCCAAAGCGGGCAAGCCGGTCAATGACAAGCTGATCGGCAGCATCGCTCAATCGGTAAATGTGCCGGTGCAGGTAGGCGGCGGCATCCGTACGGATGCGGACGTCGACTACTTGCTGTCGCTGGGCGTGTCGCGACTTATTCTGGGCACGGCGGCGATCGAGGATCGCGCGTTCGTCAGCCGGGTGCTGCAGAAGCACGGCGAGCGGATTGCGATCGGGCTCGACGCGCGCGACGGGTACGTAGCGACTCGCGGCTGGCTGGAGACTTCGGCGGTGAAGGCCGATGAGCTGGCGGTGGAGCTGGCGCGCGAAGGGGCGCGCACGTTTATTTTTACGGATATTTCCCGCGACGGCATGATGGCTGGCCCGAATGTTGAAGCGATTGTGAACCTGGCGAAGGTGTCCGGCCAAACGGTCATTGCTTCCGGCGGGGTGAGCCGGTACGAGGATCTGCAGAAGCTGGCGGAGCATGCCGAGGAAGGCGTCGGCGGCGCGATCGTCGGCAAGGCGCTGTACACGGGCAGTATTCAGCTGGCGGAGGCGCACGCGCTTGTATAGGTGATTGCCGGGGAGTCACTTACGGAAAGGGGTGCAGCGATGCTGACCAAACGGATTATTCCTTGTCTGGATGTCAAGGACGGCCGGGTTGTGAAGGGCGTAAATTTCGTCAATTTGCGCGATGCGGGCGATCCGGTCGAGCTGGCGGCGCTTTATGACCGCGAAGGTGCGGATGAGCTCGTATTTCTCGATATTTCGGCTTCGCATGAAGGCCGGGCGACGATGGTGGAGGTCGTGCAGAAAACGGCGGAGCAAATCACGATTCCGTTCACCGTCGGCGGGGGCATTGCCAGCGTGGACGATATGAAGCGGCTGCTGCGCGCAGGCGCGGACAAAATTGGCATCAACACGGCGGCGGTGCGCAATCCGCAGCTGGTGTCGGACGGGGCCCGGCGCTTCGGCTCACAATGTATTGTGGTGGCCGTTGACGCCCGCTTTAACGCGGAATGGGGCGAGTGGGAAGTGTTCACCCATGGCGGCCGGAACGGGACGGGCATCCGCACCCTGGAATGGGTTAAGGAAATCGAACGGCTCGGCGCAGGCGAAATTTTGCTGACCAGTATGGACGCGGACGGGACGAAGGACGGCTTCGATCTGCCGCTGACGAAGGCGGTATCGGAGCTGGTGTCGGTGCCGGTCATCGCGTCCGGCGGCGCGGGGCAGAAGGGCCACTTTTATGACGTGTTCGCTGAGGCGAAGGCGGATGCGGGATTGGCCGCGACGATTTTTCATTATAAGGAAATCACGATCCAGGAAGTCAAGGATGATCTCAAGGCAAAAGGAGTGGAAGTACGATGAGCGGCTATACCGGTGCGGCAGCAAATCTGGAGCAGCTTGTAAGTGCGATTAAATGGGATGCAAACGGCCTCGTGCCTGCCATCGTGCAGGATGCGGCCAGCAAGGAAGTGCTGATGATGGCGTATATGAACAGCGAATCGCTGGGCAAGACGCTGGAATCAGGCGAAACGTGGTTCTGGAGCCGTTCCCGCAGCGAGCTGTGGCATAAAGGCGCGACCAGCGGCCATCTTCAGCAGGTGCGCTCGCTCCGCTACGATTGCGACGGCGATACGCTGCTGGTGCTGATCGATCAGACCGGCCCGGCCTGCCACACGGGCAGCTACAGCTGCTTCACCCAAGAGGTGAAGCTTGGCGCGCTTGCCGCTGACAACGCGGCTGCAGCCGAGACCAGCGGACGCAAGGGCGAGGCGGATCGCTTCGCGATCTTGAACACGCTGGAGGCGACCATCGCCCAACGCGATGCCGAGCGTCCTGAAGGCGCGTATACGACGTATTTGTTCGAGAAGGGCGTCGATAAAATTCTCAAGAAGGTCGGCGAAGAAGCGGCCGAGGTCATCATTGCGGCGAAAAACCGCGACCCGGTTGAGCTGCGCTGCGAAGCAAGCGATCTGGTGTTCCACCTGATGGTGCTGCTGCGCGAGCAAAAGCTGCCGCTTGATCATGTGCTGCAGGAGCTGGACCACCGTCACAATAAAAAGAAGTAGGAGCTAACGTCTATGCGCATTGATTACCACACGCATCATGTGCGCTGCGGTCATGCGTCGGGGGAGCTTGAGGAGTATGTACAGAAGGGCATTGAGCTCGGACTGGTCCAATTGGGCTTGTCCGATCACATGCCCTTGCTCCATGTAGACCCGGCGACGTATTTGCCCGGCATGGCGATGCCGATGGAAGAGCTGCCGAATTATGTCGAAGAGGCTTTCCGGCTGCAGGAGAAATACAAGGATCGGATCGACATCCGCGTTGGGCTGGAGGGCGATTATATTGAAGGCTACGAAACGGAAATCCGACGAATCATTGAGGCTTATCCGTGGGATTATGTAATAGGATCAGTGCATTTTCTCGGGGAGTGGGACATTACCGATTTCCGGCAGACGGATGGCTGGCAAGGGCGCGACGCTTATGAGGTGTACCGTCAATATTACGAGGCCGTCGCCAAAGCCTGCCGGACAGGCTTCTACGATTATATCGGCCATATTGACGTAATCAAGCGGTTTGGGTTCAAGCCGGAGCGCAGCGTAGAGCAGCTGGAGCGGGAAGCGCTGGAGGCGGTGAAGGCGGCCGGTCTGGCGATTGAATTAAACGCTTCCGGCTTGCGGATGCCGGTGGGTGAAATGTTTCCAAGCCGCCGCATGCTGGAAGTTGCGCTTGAGCTGGGCATCCCGGTGACGCTTGGCTCGGACGCCCATCAGCCGGAGCGGCTGACGCAATATTTGGACCAGGCGGTCGCTTTGTTGAAAAATGTCGGTTTTAACGAATTAGCCACATTTAAGTGTCGGAAACGGACAATGTTGCCTATTGGATTTGACACTTTTGATGTATAATGAGTGAGGGACATTTTAAAGATTGTGTGAACCCGATGATGTTATAGCGGCTCAGGATTACCGAATCGGAGCGCGTCAAACGAACCATGTACCATGAAGAAAAGCGGAGGTAACCATGTACAGCGACAAAATGAAGATTTTCTCGGGTTCGTCCAACCCGAAACTGGCGGAGCGCATCTGTGCAGAGCTTGAGGTGCCGCTGGGCCAAATTCAGCTTTCCCGGTTCAAGAGCGGTGAAATTTACTGTCTCTACGAGGAGAGCATCCGTAATTGCGACGTTTTCCTCGTGCAAACGTTCTCCCATCCGATCAACGAGAACTTTATGGAGCTGCTCGTCATGATGGATGCGGCCAAACGTGCATCGGCGAGAACGATCAACCTTGTCGTTCCATACTATGGTTATTCCCGCCAAGAACGGAAAGCTGCGCCGCGGGAGCCGATCTCGGCCAAGCTCGTGGCGGATCTGCTGACGGCCGCAGGAGCCGACCGTGTCATCACGATTGACCTGCATGCCCCTGCGATCCAAGGCTTCTTCAACATCCCGGTGGATCATTTGACTGCGCTGGATCTGATTAGCGATTATATCCGGAGCCTCAATATTCCGAATCCGATCATCGTATCGCCGGATGCGGGTCGCGCGACAACGGCTGAAAACCTGGCCAACATTCTCGATGCGCCGTTCGCGATGATGATCAAAAAGCGCCCTGCGCACAATGAATCGGTCATTACTCATGTCATCGGCGAGGTGGCAGGCTGTACGCCAATCATTATCGAGGATTTGATCGACACAGGCACGACCATCGTGAATGTCGTCGAAGGCTTGAAGGAACGCGGCGCCAACGATGCTTACGTTTGTGCGACGCACCCGGTGTTCTCCGGTCCTGCCCTGCAGCGTCTGGATCATCCGAACATCAAGGAGGTTGTCATTACGGATTCCATCGCGATTCCGAACGATTGCTCCTCCCGCTTCAAGGTGCTGTCCGTTTCCCATCTGCTCGCGGATGCGATCAATATTATCCAGGCAGGCGGTTCGCTTAGCTCTTTGTTCAAATACGGCGGCGTGTAACAGGTCCTCATAAGGAGGATCAAGCGCGTTCGATTATATTACCACTTGAATCCGGCCCGCAAACCCTACGGTTTTGGGCCGGTTTGTGTTATAATTGATCAATCATTAGGTTTCCGGAAAGCAAGAGACGATAGCTACCTACCTCGTATTCGGCAGTTATCTCTTCCGGACGGGTCACGGAGGTGCCTTATACCATGGAGAAGAAAAAACGTGTGCTGCCTCGTACCAGCACCAATGTCGTTTCGATGAAAATGGACGCCACGTTCTTTTTCGAAAAAGCTGTCCAGTCGATGGACCGGCTTCATTACGATAAGGCATTGAAGTATTTTCGCCGGGCGGCTGAATATGAACCGGAGAATCCGGTCAATCATTGCAATCTGGCGGGGCTGCTGTCGGAGATGGGCAATTACGAGGAGTCCAATCGCATTTTACAGCATGTGCTTGATCAGATCGATCCGTCGATGACGGAATGCTACTTTTATATGGCTAATAACTTTGCCAACATGGAAAATTACGAGTCCGCCGAGACGGCGATTGTTCATTACCTGGAGAACGATCCGACGGGTCAATATCTCGAAGAGTCGGAGGAAATGATGGAGCTGCTCCGGATCGAGCTTGATCGACCGACCAAGCTGACGACCATCAAGAGCCGGGAGGGCATGTTTGAGCACGACCGGGCGCGCAGCATGCTGGAGGAGGGCAAGTTTTCCGAGGCCGTGCGTATTCTGGAAGGGCTGATCCGCAGTCATCCGGACTTTATGGCGGCCCGTAACAATCTTGCGCTCGCTTACTACTACATGGGTCATTTCGAACGATCGGTGCATATGATCCGCGAGGTGCTTGAGCTGGAGCCGGGCAATTTGCATGCGTTATGCAACCTTGCGATTTTCTATCAGCACTTTGGCGACAAAGAGAAGCTGGCCGGCTTGCTGGATGTGCTGCGCAAAACGTATCCGTTTCATCAGGACCATGTCTTCAAGCTTGCGACGACGATGGGTATACTGAGCGAGCATGACAAGGCGTTCCGGCTGTTCAAGCGGCTGCTCAAAACCGGCGAGGCCGGGCTTGACCCGTGCCTGTTTCATTACGCGGCCGTGGCGGCTTACAATACGGGGCGGATGGCTGAAGCCGAGCGGTTGTGGCGGCAGACGGAGAAGTTCGACCCGCGTTCCGAAATTCCGAAATTTTACTTGAATGTGCTGTCGCGTATTCAGCAGAGTGAGCCGAAGCCGCCGGTGAGCTATCATTACCATCTGCCGTTCGAGGAGCAATTCCGCGGGCTGGAGAAGGTGGAAGGCGGCTTGCCGGAGCATTTGAAGAAGGACCCGCTCGTACGCTCGTCATTTTTCTGGGCGCTGCGTCACGGCGATATGGATACGAAGCTGCAGGTGATTCAGGCATTCGGGCTGATCGGCGACGATGAGGTGAAGGATGCGCTGACCGGGTTTATTCAGGAGCCGGATGAGGACGATTATCTGAAGAAGGTTGCGGTGTTTGTGCTGCGCAGCATAGGGGTGCAGGAGCCGCTGGCCGCGGTGCTGGAGGGACGTGAGACGACGGTTTCGCCGTCGCCGCCGTCGCCCAATCTGCCCGTCTGGGAACGAAAGTGGCAGGCCGTGATGGAGCTGGCGCTCGGCCGGATGGCGGGGCGTTACGATATGGTGCAGCAATACGATTTGCAGACGCTGTGGGTCGAATATTTGTCGCGGATGTTCCCTGCGGTGCCCAAGCTGACCAAGCTGGAGGGCTGGGCCGCTGCGCTGGAATATTGGGTGGCGAAGATGCACCGTCGTCCGGCGACGTACCAGGAGATGGCGGAACGGTATGACGTATCCGCAGCAACGATTCGCAAAAACGCGAAGCTGATCGACGAGGCTTGCGGCTTGCAGGAAAAGATGGAGGCCATCTTCCGGAAGCTGCCGGGGCTGGATACGCCGTCCTGACGCCGTTATTCGGCAACGGATGGGTTGTTTCACAATAGCTACAGATTGAAGAAGCAGGTCAAGCACATTATTACGAGGTGAGAAGCAGGTATGGGAGATCAAGTGTACTTGGGAGTCGATTTGGGCGGAACTGCGATTAAGGTAGGATTGTGCGACGTGGAAGGCAATCTGCTGGCAACGTACGAAGGGCCAACCGGCACCGAGCACGGCTCGGATGTTGTGCTGGAGAACATCGCGCAGTACGCGCGCAAGATTATAGCGGATTCGGCATACACATGGGAGCAGGTAGCCGGGGTCGGCGCCGGCATCGCGGGATTTATGGATATTCCCGAGGGCTTCATTAAGCTGTCTCCGAACCTGGGCTGGCGGAACGTACCGGTGAAAAAAATTCTCGAAGAGAAGCTCGGCAAGCCGGTTAAAATTGATAACGATGCAAACGTTGCCGCGCTCGGCGAAGCTTGGGCGGGCGCTGGCAAAGGGCTGCCGAACGTCGTTTGCTACACGCTCGGCACCGGAGTCGGCGGCGGCATCATTATTAACGGACGCATTTACCAAGGCTCCAACGGCATGGCGGGCGAGCTGGGCCATATTTCGCTGGTGCCCGACCTTGAGGCCATAGACTGCGGCTGTGGCAAACGCGGCTGCCTGGAAACGGTCTCCTCGGCGACGGGCATTATCCGGATGGCCAAGGAAGCGGTGGAGCGCGGCGAGCATACTTCGTTGGCGCTGGTTGAGCACATCATGGCCAAGGATGTATTTGATGCGGCCAAGACAGGCGACGAGACCGCGCTGCGCATTATTGACCGGGCGGCGTTGTATCTGGGCAAGTCGATGGCGATGGTATCGGTGATCGTCAACCCTCAGCGGTATGTTGTAGGCGGCGGCGTCTCCAAGGCAGGCGACATTTTGTTTGAAGCGATCCGCAAATATTACCGCGAGTATGCGCAGGAAACGTCCCAGGAGGGCGTCGACATCGTGCCGGCCGTGCTGGGCAATGATGCGGGCGTCGTCGGAGCAGCCGGCCTGAATTTGCGCGGTTAAGCAAGCCCGTCGTGCGCGGCTCTGACCGGAGCCGTCCGGCGAGGCATTCAAGCGAAGGAGCGGGGTCCCTATGGATGAATTGCATAGCTTGGGCAAGCTGGTCATTATTACCGGCATGTCCGGGGCGGGTAAAACGATCGCCGTGCAGAGCTTGGAGGACTTGGGCTTTTTCTGCGTTGATAATCTTCCTCCAGTGCTGATTCCAAAGTTTGCAGAGCTGATCGAGCAGTCCAAGGGTCGGATCGGCAAGGTTGCGCTGGTTATCGACTTGCGCGGCCGTGAGTTTTTCAATACGTTATCCGAATCCTTGCGATATTTGCATGATAATGACACCTTGACTTACGAAATTTTATTTTTGGACGCGACGGACAGCACGCTGGTGCAGCGTTACAAGGAGAGTCGGCGGAAGCATCCGCTTGCTCCGACCGGCGCCCCGCTCGAAGGCATCCATCAGGAGCGCAAGCTGCTGGAGGAGCTGAAAGGGCTGGCGACGCAGGTGATCGACACAAGCAGCCTGAAGCCGGCCCAATTAAAGGAACGGATCGTCGCGCGGTTTACAAGCCTCGGGACCGGCGGGATTGTGCTTAATGTGATTTCCTTCGGCTTCAAGTACGGAATCCCGATTGATGCCGATCTGATCTTTGATGTCCGCTTCTTGCCGAATCCGCATTATATTGATACGCTGCGCCCGAATACGGGTCAGGACCCCGATGTGTACGACTACGTAATGAAGTGGGGCGAGACGCAGGAGTTTCTGATCAAGCTGCTCGATATGCTGCATTTTCTCGTACCGCAATACCGCAAGGAAGGCAAAAGCCAGATCGTCATCGGCATCGGCTGCACGGGCGGCAAGCATCGCTCGGTCGCCATCGCCGAATATTTGGGCAAAGTGATGGGCAACAGTGAAACGGAGATCGTGCGGGTTAGCCATCGGGATTCCGAGCGCGACCGGGCTGAGGTGAAGCGATGAACCTTGATCCGCAACCGGAAGCGTATTTGCCGCGAATCGTCGTGCTGGGCGGAGGCACCGGATTGTCGGTCATGCTGCGGGGGTTGAAGCAGAAGCCGATCGACATTACGGCGATTGTCACCGTAGCCGACGACGGCGGCAGCTCCGGGATTTTGCGGTCCGAGCTGGAGATTATTCCCCCTGGCGATATTCGCAACGTGCTGAGCGCGCTGGCCGATGTGGAGCCGCTGCTGGGCGAGCTGCTGGATTACCGGTTTGACAAAGGCAACGGACTGGCCGGACATAGTCTCGGCAATCTGATGCTGGCGGCGATGCGCGACATTACCGGCGACTTCGTGACCGGGGTACGCGAGCTGAGCAAGGTGCTTGCGGTTCGCGGGCGCGTGCTGCCGTCGGCGAACCAGGCGCTTGTGCTGCGCGCGGAGATGGAGGACGGCTCGATTGTCGAGGGCGAGTCCAAAATTCCGAAGGCGGGCGGCGTGATCCGCAGAGTCGGAATAGAACCTCAGGATGCCCAGGCGCTGCCGGAGGCGCTGGAGGCGCTGCGCCAGGCCGATGCGATTTTGATCGGGCCAGGCAGCTTGTACACAAGCATTCTCCCCAATTTGCTCGTTCCGGAAATTACACAAACGATTGTCCAATCGTCCGCGCTCAAAATGTTTATATGCAATGTGATGACCCAGCCAGGTGAAACCGACGATTACAAGGTGAGCGACCATCTGAAGGCGGTCCGCGATCATATCGGCGTCGATTTGTTCGATTACGTGATCGTGAACAACGGCGAAATCCCGGAGCAGGTGCAGTCCCGATATGCGGAGAAGGGCGCCAAGGTGGTGCATCTGGATCTGGATGAGGTTACCCGCCAGGGCTACAAGGTGATTGCCGATCAACTGGTGTTGTTCCGCACCTATTTGCGCCATGATGCCGAGAAGCTGAGTCAGCACATTTACCAATTGGTTGAGAGCTGGATGTTCAAGAAGAGGTGATGTTCATGTCCTTCGCCGCTCAGACGAAGAAAGAGCTGACGTTGATGGAGTCCGACCCTTGCTGTGAACGGGCGGAGCTGTCTTCCCTTATTCGCATGAACGGTTCCGTCCAACTGTCCAGTCAGAAGGTTGTGCTGGATATTTCCACGGAGAACGCCGCCATCGCCAGACGCATTTATTCCTTGCTGAAAAAAACTTTTCAGGTTCATACCGAGCTGCTCGTCCGTAAAAAAATGCGGTTGAAAAAAAATAATGTGTACATTGTGCGTGTGCCGGTGCAAGTTCAGCATATACTGAAAGAGCTGGACATTGTCTCCGAGGGCTTTTTGTTTACAGACGGAATTGAGGAGTCGATTATCAGGCAGGATTGCTGCAAGCGCGCCTATTTACGCGGAGCTTTTCTCGCGGGAGGCTCGGTGAACAATCCGGAGGGCTCGTCGTATCATCTGGAAATTTATTCGATGTACGAGGAGCATTGCAAGGCGCTCTGCAAGCTGGCCAACGAATTCGATCTCAACGCCCGCTGCATCGAGCGCAAAAAAGGATTCGTGCTGTACATCAAGGAAGGCGAGAAAATCATCGAATTTCTCAGCTTGATTGGCGCTCACCAGGCGCTGCTCCGGTTCGAGGATGTCCGGATCATGAAGGATATGCGTAATTCGGTGAATCGGCTTGTCAACTGCGAGACGGCGAATCTGAACAAAACGATTGGCGCCGCTGTCCGACAGATCGACAATATCCGGCTGCTCCAGAAGCAGATCGGACTGGAAAATCTGCCGGAGAAGCTGCGCGAGGTGGCTGAAATTCGGCTGCAGCATCCGGATATGAATCTGAAGGAGGTTGGCGATCTGCTGAAGGGCAGTGTCAGCAAGTCCGGCGTCAATCATCGGCTGCGCAAAATTGATGAGCTGGCGGAGAAGCTCAGAAGGTAAGCTGTTCCCATGAGGAGCAAATATAGAATTTTTGTGTAATTCATCAAAAATTCTAGTGCAATTCGCCGAAAAATGCTATACTAGTTGAAAACCGCTTTTATGCCGATCCCGGCAATCGGGCTGGGGGGTCGGCGTGATTTTTTCATGAACAGCAACAAGCGGCATCCCGAACCGGGACAGACGAAATTCGGTACACGAACTTTATCTATAGGGCCAGCGCCTTCATGGATGAGCAATTAAAACTAGGGGGTATTGGTTGCATGTCGAGACGCCCAGTAGTCGTCAAATTGAAAACAGGTCTTCATGCCAGACCGGCGGCACTTTTCGTACAGGAAGCAAACAAATTTTCTTCCGAGATTTTCGTGGAGAAGGATGAGAAGAAGGTCAACGCCAAAAGTATCATGGGCATTATGAGCCTTGCGATCAGTACAGGGACTGAAGTACACATAAGTGCGGAAGGTTCAGACGCTGAGCAGGCTGTAAACGCTTTAGTCACCTTGGTCAGCAAAGAGGAACTCGAGAACCAATAAGAGTCCGGTAAGCAAGCTTCCGTGAAGGAAGCTTGTTGCCGTTGGAGCGCCTCGGGCATCGACAGCTTCTTCCGGACGGAGGGCTGCCAAACCTGTCAGGCCGCAGTGCCAGCGTCTACGAGCCAGCGTGAACACGGAAATCCGTCTTCGCCCGTTTATCGAGCAGAGGGATTGCCGGACGCGTTCGGTACATCTTGCATACGCTTACAACTAAATTTGTTTTTCAGCTAACCGACGGCTTTGCCGCTCGGATTTTTTGTTTGCGCAGGCAAGGATGGATAGGGGGCAGGGGGATCGGGCGATAATGTGTATGTTTCGTGAACAACGATACGATTCTGCCTAATGCCGGCCCAGGGTGTGCGGATGCAGCGCAACCTTTGTCATGATGTCGGCGTCTAACCTTCGTCATCCGACGCGCGAGCGGAGACAACAAGAAATGAAGGAGCAAAGAGATCATGAAGCGGATGAAAAGAGAGTGGACAATTCTTCTGGTACTTAGCTTGCTGCTGACAACCTTCAGTCAAGGGGCGGCGACTGCGGCTGACCGGGAGTCGCCTATGTCTTCGGGTACGGTGCAGGTGTTGTTATATTTAAACAAAGCTGAAGCTTTCCTGAACGGCGACCTTGAGACCCTGGATGCTCCGGCTACCATTATCAAGGACAAGATGTACGTACCGGCCAAATTTCTGGGCGATGCGTTCGGCATGAAGGTGGAATGGAATGAGGCGTCGCGAATGATCGAGATGGTTACGCCGAAAGCGACGATTTCGCTGGATAGCGATAACAAGTCCATTTGGATTAACGGATACTGGATGCGCTTCGACGACGCGGCGGCGATTGTCAACGGCCGATTGATGATCAAGCTCACCTGGCTGGCCGATTATATGGGCGCTCGCTACACGTACAACGACGAATTGCGGCGTGTGGAAGTGCTGTACACGAAAATTCCGACCGGCATCTACATTCCGGCGAATGACAACTCGAAGCCGGTAGCGAAGTTCAGCCTAGGTAAAACAAGCTACAAAATCGGCGAGCCGATCAAGTTCATCGACTTGAGCTATGATCCGGATGCAGAGGGAGTTATTAATCACAAGTGGGAAGGGCGTCAAGAGGTGTATTTCAGCCCGGGCACGTACCCGGTTACGCTGACGGTTGAGGACCGCCATGGCAACAAAAGCGAGCCCTATACCCGGAATATCGTTGTCGGCAAGGAAACGTATTTGAACGAAGTGGAATACCCGATCTATATGAAGCCGGTTGGCGGGTATATTAAAACAAACTGGTCCGTGCTGTGGGGCAATTTCTACGATCTGCCGGAGCTTCCCAAGCAGGTCACGCAAGATACGACCCGCAAGCTGCTTGTCAGCGACAGCCCGGAGACGTTTACGCAGCAAGGCATTTTGTATCAGGATACGGTCGATGGCAAGGGGCGGCTGTACGCTGATCATATTAACGGAACGCAGCAGAAGGTGACGATGGCGATTCTCGCCAAAAATATGAGCACGAAGCCGATTACGATCCGCACGACCAATCAGGGCGAGGTATGGCCGTCCGTCTATGCCAATCTGATCGGCAATGAGGCTACCGTTGATTTTCTGCTTGGCGATCCGATGAATGAAAAGATGACGATCCCGGCTAACCAGACATTTATTTATAAGCAAATGCCGGATTTTTACCCGGCGCAGGGGGTCAATCTGTTTTACGATATTGAAACGGACGGACCTGTGCAGTTCTCGTTTATTGCCACAAGTGAAATAACAGCCAATTCGCTGTCACTGCCGCTGCTGCCGTTTGACGGGCATGTGCGCGGCACGTTCCCGGTGTCGGAGCTAAGGTGGAACATCGACGGCACGACATTTACCAAGCCTTCACGGCTGATCGTCGGCGACGGCAAAATTGATCCGTTCCTGCCAGGCTATGATACAATCCGCAAGCAGGAAGTAAAAAATGACGGCAATTATGGCGTTATTTATAAAATTCACGCCGATAAGCCGCGCAAGATGGCCGTTATGGTGCTGCCGAAGGGCGGCGTCTTCAAGGGGCCGTTTAAAATTAATGGTGAAATGCGGCTTGTACCGGAGTCAGGCGTGATGACAGCCTTCGATGGGCTGCAAATTATCGCGAAGACGACAGGCACGGAGGACGCGCTGGATATTGAATTTAGCCCGCCGGCCGGATCGGCGTTCCCGATTGATCTGATCTTTTATCCGCTGGACGACCGCGAGACGAGGTAGTTGTTTCGGGGTGTCAGGCTGAACGCCAGGCTGTCTGCTAAACTGTCCGGGCTGTCCGTGATCCGTCTAAATAGGATACAGAACCGCAAGCGCTCGTGTTCGGGCGCGCTTGCGGTTTTTTGTGCGTTCAAGCGGGAAGCGTCCCGCAGCGACGAAGGGATTGCAAGCGGGTGCTGTGCAGCGCTGGCAGCCGTCAGCCGATCGTCAGGAAGTTGTCACGGACAAATGTGAAACTTCTGGGCGGCTGGATCGTTTGGAAGGTGTGAGCACATGCAGAAAGGCGGGGGTTGTTTGTATGAAAACAGGTCAGGGGTTGCGTCCGGAGCGTTGGCTTGGCTGGACAGGGGGGCTGCTGATTGTGACCGGCAGCTTGTTTGTGCCGGAGCTGCCGTGGTATGTGCTGGGCGAGGTGCAGGAGGCTGAGATTCGTTCGTGGGGACAGATGTCGATAGTCGGCGGTATCCTGACCTTGGGCGGGAGAGCGCTGCTCATGAGAAGCGGTGAGCAGGCACAGCGCTGGCTGCTGCTGTTCAGTATCGTCGGGATGCTGCTGGTGATGCTGGCTCAGATGCCCGCATTATTCAGCTGGTTAATGTATGGAGGATTGTTTACGCAAGCGTGGACGCCTTGGGGGCCTGGGGGGGTGATCATCGGGCTGTCGCTCCATCTGGCGCTCACGGCGCTGGCCGCACTGTCGATCATCACGGCGGCCCATGCGCTGACAGGGCGTCTGCGCGGCGGGTTAAGACTGTCTCGCAAGCAAGGGATGGCGGCTGCAGTGCTGCTGCTTGTGGGGTTCTGCGCGCTTTGGGGCTGGGACCGGTATGCTGACCAGCGCTGGATTGCACGTACCTATCCGGTCGACGGTGCGGTTGAGGTGCCCAGGGATACAAAGGTTGAGGTCATCTGGCACGGGGAGCGGGACGCCATGGGCATGCAAATCCGATATAAAGACCAGCCGGATGAAGCGTTGCCTGGCGAAGTAGCGGGCACCGGATATGGCATCACCTTTCAACCGGAGGGAGGCTTTGCGCCGGGGCGCGAGGTTGAAGTGACGGTGGACTCGGAGCGCCGCAGCCATACGTTTTCATTTCAGACAGGGGTGAAATAGCGACTGCTGGAGAATGAACAGACAGCAAGTCGTTTCATCACAATAAAGCCCCAGCGTGCTCCGGCCGCCGGGAAGGCGGCAAGCAAGCTGGGGCTTCGTTGTGCTCAGAGCAGAGTTGGCGTCCTCTAGGGGCGTCACTGTTCTGAGCGTCTGACATCTGACTGTCAGCGGATTAGATGCGCTCGATAACTTTGTCAATCAAGCCGTACGTCTGCGCTTCCGCAGCTGACATGAAGTTGTCGCGGTCCGTGTCGCGCTCGATTTTCTCGAACGTCTGGCCGGTGCGCTCAGCGAGAATCGTGTTCAGCTTGTCGCGCATTTTCAGAATGCGCTTCGCGCGAATTTCGATATCGCTTGCTTGACCTTCTGCGCCGCCCAGCGGCTGGTGAATCATAACCTCGCTGTTCGGCAGCGCGTAGCGCTTGCCTTTGGCGCCTGCCGCAAGCAGGAAAGCGCCCATCGAAGCGGCCATGCCGACGCAGATCGTCGATACGTCCGGCTTGATGAATTGCATGGTATCATAGATCGCCATGCCGGACGTGATGGAGCCGCCGGGGCTGTTGATATAGATGCTGATGTCTTTGTCAGGGTCCTGTGCGGTCAGGAACAGCAGTTGCGCAATAATCGAGTTGGCTACAACATCGTTGATTCCGCTACCGAGGAAAATAATCCGGTCCTTCAGCAGGCGCGAGTAAATATCGTAAGCGCGTTCTCCTCTGCCATCCGGTTCGACAACCATTGGAATAAAACTCATGAGCTGCAGCCTCCTTTAATAAACCTCTAATCAATCTCATATAAAACAAGCTATACCCATCATAACGGAAATTCAATCAAAGGTCAAGAAAGGTCAAATGAAGACATAAAAAAATCAGCCTCGATCAACATCAGGACTGATTGTTTCAATCATAAGTGGCGCGCCCGTAAGGAATCGAACCTTAATCTCAGGCTCCGGAGGCCTACGTCATATCCATTGGACCACGGGCGCGTATCTAGTGCTGTACATCCATTCACACAGCATGCACATTCACACAGCATGCATGATGTTAAACAAAGTTCAACAACTGTGACAGCAGAAGTTATTATATAACATAATTCATAATAATGCAAGCGGTTCGCCCAAAATAATTTACGGCTCCAGCAGAGGCGCGAATCGGGAGCAGAATCGGGCTAATTTTATCGTTTTTTAACAGGGTTCGACTTGATCTTGCGGTAGTGTTGGTCTATACTGTAGTTAACTAAGTGAACAACTTAGTACTTTTTTTGAAGCGTGTGGGACTAAAAATGCATCACCGGGACGAATCGAGTCCCAGGGCGGAGAGATGTGAGCGCCATGCGGGATATGCTGGACATTCAAAAGCAACTGCTGCCCGATCTGCTCGACACCATGAAGAAGCGGTACACGGTGCTGCAGCACATACTGGTATCGGGCGTCGTCGGACGCCGTACGCTTGCGGCTTCCATCGGTTCGACGGAACGTGTGCTGCGCGGCGAGGTTGAATTTCTCAAGGAGCAGGGCTTGCTGCAGATTGACGCTTCGGGGATGCGAATCACCGAGGATGGCCGGCTGCTGCTGGAGAGCATCGAACCACTGATTAAGGACCTGTTCGGCTTGACCGAGTGGGAGGAACGTATCCGTGCCCGATTCGGCTTGAAGCAGGTTGTGATTGTGCCTGGCGATTCGGAGACCTCGCCGCATGCGAAGAAGGAGCTGGGGCGCGCTGGCGCTTCGGTGATGAGAAAGCTGATTCGCGAGGAAGAAGTGATCGCTGTCACCGGCGGTTCTACGATGGCGGAGGTTGCCGGGCAATTGAACGCTACTGCGCCGATGAAAAGCTGCTGGTTTGTGCCGGCGCGCGGCGGATTGGGCGAAAGCGTAGAGCTGCAGGCCAATACGGTTGCTGCCACGATGGCGAAGAAAGCAGGCGGACGTTACCGGCTGTTGCATGTACCCGATCATCTGAATGACGAGGCGTACCAGCTGTTGATGCAGGATGATCATATTACAGAAGTGTTCCATTTTATCCGCAACGCGAGGATGGTCGTTCATGGCATGGGAGATGCTATGGTGATGGCCAGACGGCGAAAGGTTGATCCCGATACGACGGCAAGCTTGCAGCGCGAAGGAGCGCTGGCCGAAGCATTCGGTTATTATTTCGACCGCAGCGGACGAATTTTGCATAAGATGCCGACCATAGGCTTGCGGATCGAGGATATCCATGACATGGATACGGTGATCGGAGTCGCGGGCGGGCGAGGCAAAGGCGAGGCGATTTTGGCTGTGCTCCGACACGGACACGAGGACGTGCTGGTCACGGATGAAGCGGCCGCCGCAGAAATTGTACAGCTATTGTCATCTTGACGGGCTCACCCCCGTCTTGACTATATACAACACAAACCATTCTTAGGAGGAACCTTCTCATGGCAACTAAAGTTGGTATTAACGGATTTGGTCGTATCGGTCGTAACGTATTCCGCGCAGCATTGAACAACCCGAATGTTGAAATCGTCGCAATCAACGATTTGACAGACGTGAAAACGTTGGCTCACCTGCTGAAATATGACACGACGCACGGCACGCTTGATGCTACAGTTGAAGCGACAGAAGGCGCGCTGATCGTGAACGGCAAAACCGTTAAAGTATTTGCTGAGCGCAACCCTGAAAACCTGCCTTGGGCAGAAGCTGGCGCAGAAATCGTTGTTGAATCTACAGGTATTTTCACTTCCAAGGAAAAAGCTGAGCTTCACTTGAAGGGCGGCGCTAAAAAAGTTATCATCTCCGCACCTGCAACGAACGAAGATATCACGATCGTACTCGGCGTAAACGAAGACAAATACGATCCGGCTGCACATACAATCATCTCCAACGCTTCTTGCACAACAAACTGCCTGGCTCCTTTCGCGAAAGTGCTGAACGACAAGTTCGGTATCGAAAAAGGCTTGATGACGACTGTTCACTCCTACACAAATGACCAGTCCGTTCTTGATGTGCCGCACAAAGACCTGCGTCGCGCTCGCGCTGCTGCAGAAAACATCATTCCTTCGACGACTGGCGCAGCGAAAGCTGTATCCCTCGTATTGCCTGAGCTGAAAGGCAAGCTGAACGGCTTCGCACTGCGCGTACCTACGCCAAACGTATCCGTAACGGATCTGGTTGTTGAGCTGAAGCAAAACGTAACGGTTGACGAAGTAAACGCAGCTCTGAAAGAAGCGGCTAACGGCGCTCTGAAAGGCATCTTGAACTACTCCGACGAGCCGCTCGTATCGAGCGACTACAACGGCGACCCTGCTTCCTCCACAATCGACGCGCTGTCGACGATGGTTGCTGGCGACAATCTGGTGAAGGTTGTTTCCTGGTATGACAACGAGTGGGGCTACTCCAACCGCGTAGTTGACCTCGTAGGCTACATCGCGTCCAAAGGCCTGTAAGCAACAACCTCTAGTTGTGGTGATGAACTGAAACTCAAGCTTCAGAAGTGCGTCCGGCATCGGACATCCAGGCAGCAGCCTCCTTGATGAGCAGGCGGCGCGCCGGATGTCCGGTGTTATGCCGGGTCCGTGCTTTTGGGCGTGACGCAGATCATGACCACAATTTTTGTGTAGGGACATAACTCATAGAAAAAAGCGGGAGGCCACGGAGATGAATAAAAAAAGCGTGCGTGATGTGGAAGTAAGCGGTAAGCGGGTATTTGTACGGGTTGATTTCAATGTACCTTTGGAAAACGGTCAAATTACGGACGATACACGGATTCGCGAGACGCTGCCGACGATCAAGTATTTGACGGAGCGCGGAGCGAAGGTTATTTTGGCGAGCCATCTCGGCCGTCCGAAAGGCGAGGTTGTCGAGGAGCTGCGTCTGACGCCAGCGGCTGTCCGTTTGTCCGAGCTGCTCGGCAAGCCGGTTGTGAAGGCTGACGAGGCGATTGGCGAAGCGGTTCAAGCACAGGTGGCTGCGCTGAACGAAGGCGACGTGCTGCTGCTTGAAAACGTGCGTTTCTATGCAGGCGAAGAGAAAAATGATGCCGGGCTGGCGAAGTCGTTTGCCGAGCTGGCTGATTTGTATGTCAACGATGCATTCGGCGCCGCTCACCGCGCACACGCGTCCACGGAAGGCATCGCGCATCATCTGCCGGCCGTTTCCGGCTTGCTGATGGAGAAAGAGCTGGATGTGCTTGGCAAAGCGCTGAACAATCCGGAGCGCCCGTTCACGGCGATCGTCGGCGGCGCGAAGGTAAAGGACAAAATTGACGTCATCAACAACCTGCTGAACCTGGCTGACAACATCATCATCGGCGGCGGCCTCTCCTATACGTTCCTGAAGGCGCTTGGCAATGAAATCGGCAAGTCGCTTGTTGACAACGAGAAAATCGACCTGGCGCTGAGCTTCATCAACAAGGCGAAGGAAAAAGGCGTTAACTTCCTGCTGCCTGAGGACATCGTCGTTACAGACGATTTCAGCGCTAACGCAAATACGAAGATCGTAGCAATCAATGAAATTCCGGCTGATTGGGAAGGCATCGACATCGGGCCGAAAACACGCGAGAAATATGCAAAGGTTATTGCTGAATCCAAGCTGGTTGTGTGGAACGGACCGATGGGTGTATTTGAAATCGAGCCTTTCTCCCATGGCACGCGTGCCGTTGCCCAAGCTTGCGCAACAACTTCCGCTTACACCGTGATCGGCGGCGGCGACTCGGCTGCTGCTGCAGAGAAGTTCCAGCTGGCTGACAAAATGGACCATATCTCCACAGGCGGCGGCGCTTCGCTCGAATTTATGGAAGGCAAGGCGTTGCCAGGCGTCGTAGCTCTGAACGACAAGTAAGCAGTAATTCAGGAAATGAAGCGGCTCAGCGCCCGGCTCCGGCCGGGCTGCGGAGTACGATGAGCAGGCAGAGAGGGGTAACCATCTAATGCGTAAGCCTATTATTGCAGGCAACTGGAAAATGTTCAAAACCGTCAGCGAAGCGACGGCATTCATCAATGAGGTGAAAGGCAAGGCTGAGGTAGAGGGCGTGGAGAGCGTCATTTGCGCGCCTTACACGAATTTGCCTGCACTCGTTGAAGCGGTGAAAGGAACATCGTTGAAAATCGGCGCACAAAACCTGCACTTCGAAGACAACGGTGCATTTACCGGCGAAATCAGCGGTGTAATGCTGAAGGAGCTTGGCGTTGATTATGTCATCATCGGCCATTCCGAGCGCCGCGCTTACTTCGCGGAAACGGATGAAATCGTCAACAAGAAGGCGTTGGCTGCATTCAAGCACGGCTTGACGCCGATTGTGTGTGTAGGCGAGAAGCTTGAAGAGCGCGAAGCGGGTCAGACGAAGGACGTTTGCAAGGTGCAAACGGAAGCGGCTTTTGCTGGTCTGAGCGCAGAGCAAGCGGCGCAAGTCGTGATCGCTTATGAGCCAATCTGGGCCATCGGTACAGGCAAGTCCTCTACAGCAGCTGATGCGCAGGACGTGATCGGTTACATTCGCGGCTTGGTAGAAGGCTTGTATGGCGCAGAGACAGCGGCAGCGGTACGCATCCAATACGGCGGCAGCGTGAAGCCGGGCAACATCGCCGAGTATATGGGCGAAGCGGACATCGACGGCGCGCTTGTAGGCGGCGCCAGCCTGGAGCCGGCTTCCTACATTGCCTTGGTGGAAGGGGCTAAGTAAGATGGCTACGAGACCGAAACCGGTAGCGCTGATTATTTTGGACGGCTTCGGCCTGCGCAGCGACGTGCAGGGCAATGCTGTCGCTCAGGCGAAGAAACCGAACTATGACCGGTATTGGAATCAATTCCCGCATACGACGCTTGTTGCTTGCGGGGAAGCGGTCGGTTTGCCTGAAGGCCAGATGGGCAACTCCGAGGTCGGTCACCTGAACATCGGCGCAGGCCGCACTGTGTATCAGGATTTGACCCGCATCTCCAAGTCGATTCGCGACGGCGAGTTTTTCGACAATGAGACGATTCTTGGAGCGGTTCGCTATGCCAAGGACAACGGGAAAAAGCTGCATCTGTACGGCTTGCTGTCGGACGGCGGCGTACACAGCCATATCGCGCACCTGTTCGCTTTGCTGGAAGTGTGCAAACGCGAGCAATTCGAAGACGTCTACATTCACGCGTTTCTTGATGGCCGTGATGTTGCCCCGGACAGCGCCTCCAAGTACATGGAGCAGCTGGTGGCGAAAATCGCCGAGCTGGGCGTTGGCCGCATCGCGACGGTACAAGGCCGTTACTATGCAATGGACCGCGACAAGCGTTGGGAGCGGACGGAGAAATCGTACCGTGCGATGGTGTACGGCGAAGGTCCTGTATTTGAAGACCCGATGAAGGCCGTGCTGGAGTCGTACTCGCGCTCCGTGTTTGATGAATTTGTCATGCCGACGGTCATCGTGAAGCCGGACGGGACGCCGGTAGGCTTGGTCGAATCCGGCGACGCCGTCGTGTTTTTCAACTTCCGTCCGGACCGGGCGATTCAGCTGTCTCAAGTATTTACCAACAGCGATTTCCGCGGCTTCGAGCGCGGGGACAAGGCTCCGACCGATCTGTATTACGTGTGCCTGACGCTGTTCAGCGAGACGGTCGGCGGGTATGTGGCGTATAAGCCGAAAAATCTCGACAACACGCTGGGCGAGGTGCTGGTGCAAAACAACCTCAAGCAGCTGCGGATTGCCGAGACGGAGAAATACCCGCACGTTACCTTCTTCTTCAGCGGCGGACGTGATGTCGAGCTGCCGGGCGAAACGCGCATTTTGATCAAGTCGCCTGCTGTGGCCACCTATGACCTGCAGCCGGAGATGAGCGCTTACGAGGTGGCAGCCGCCGCAGTGGCGGAGATTGAAGCGGAACGCCAGGATGTCATCATCCTGAACTTTGCCAATCCGGATATGGTAGGCCACTCCGGCCTGCTGCAGCCGACCATCGAAGCGATCGAAGCGACGGACAACTGCCTCGGTCAAGTGGTGGAAGCGGTTCTTGCCAAGGGCGGCGTTGCGCTGATCACGGCGGACCATGGAAATGCCGATGTCGTAACGAATCCGGACGGCTCGCGGAACACGGCGCACACGACAAATCCGGTGCCTTTCATTATGACCGACAGTCATGTTACACTAAGAAACGATGGCATTTTGGCGGATATTGCGCCAACGATTCTGGCGGCGCTTGGTGTCGACAAGCCTGAAGAAATGACCGGAACCACGCTTGCTGCGCCACGTAAGTAAGCTTGTCCGCATGTCGGCCTACACGCTCAGGCATGCGCAGTTAAATTCAAACCATTCAATGAAGGAGTGTTTTCGAATCATGACAATTATTTCGAATGTATATGCTCGTGAAGTGTTGGACTCCCGCGGTAACCCGACGGTAGAAGTTGATGTTCATCTGGAATCCGGCGCACGCGGCCGCGCAATCGTACCATCCGGTGCATCGACAGGCGCTTATGAAGCTGTTGAACTGCGCGACGGCGACAAGTCCCGTTACCTGGGCAAAGGCGTTCTGAAGGCTGTTGAGAACGTCAACGATATTATCGCTCCTGAAGTGATCGGTATGAACGCGCTTGATCAAGTTGGCGTTGACCAACGTATGATTCAATTGGACGGTACGGCTAACAAAGGCAAGCTCGGCGCAAACGCGATTCTTGCTGTCTCCATGGCTGTTGCCCGCGCTGCGGCTGACGCTCTGGATGTTCCATTGTACACGTACCTCGGCGGCTTCAACGCTAAAACACTGCCGGTTCCAATGATGAACATCATCAACGGCGGCGCGCATGCGGACAACAACGTTGACGTGCAAGAATTCATGGTTCTGCCGGTTGGCGCTCCTACGTTCAAGGAAGCTCTGCGTACAGGTACGGAAATTTTCCACAGCCTGAAAGCGGTTCTGAAAGAAAAAGGACTGAACACAGCTGTCGGCGACGAAGGCGGCTTTGCGCCAAACCTGGGCTCCAACGAAGAAGCGATCCAAACGATCATCACCGCTATCGAAAAAGCAGGCTACAAGCCAGGCGTTGACGTATTCCTGGGTATGGACGTTGCTTCCACAGAGTTTTTCAAAGACGGCAAGTACCACCTCGAAGGCGAAGGCAAATCGTTCACTTCCGCTGAGTGGGTAGACTTCCTGGCTGCTTGGGTTGACAAATACCCGATCATCACTATCGAAGACGGCTGCTCCGAAGATGACTGGGATGGCTGGAAGCTGCTGACTGACAAGCTGGGCTCCAAGGTTCAACTCGTTGGCGATGACCTGTTCGTAACGAACACGGAGCGTCTGTCCACGGGGATTGAACAAGACATCGCGAACTCCATCCTGATCAAGGTAAACCAAATCGGCTCCTTGACGGAAACGTTTGATGCGATTGAAATGGCAAAGCGCGCTGGCTACACGGCTGTTATTTCCCACCGTTCCGGCGAAAGTGAAGACAGCACTATTGCTGACATCGCAGCTGCTACGAATGCGGGTCAAATCAAAACCGGCGCTCCATCCCGTACGGACCGCGTAGCGAAGTACAACCAATTGCTTCGCATCGAGGATCAACTCGGCGCAGTAGCTCAATACGCTGGCAAATCGGCGTTCTACAACCTCAAAAACTTCAAATAAGCTAGCCTATACAGCTTTTCTGCGCTACACCCGCTGCCGTCCCGCTTCCTGGGTCCAGCGGGTGGTTTTTATTCCAGGCTGTATCCGGCAGGTGGACGCAGCTTGCGTCTTTCCAATTATTTTTCGGGGGGAAACCTATGGGTAATCTGATAAAGACCGTGTTATTTCTGGTGATCTCGGCTTTTCTTACGCATCTGGTTCCCTTCAGTGATTACTTCCGCAGCCTGGATACGATGATCCACGAATTCGGCCATGCGCTGGTGACGCTGCTGCTGTCGGGCAAGGTAATGTATATCGAGCTGTACGCCAATCACAGCGGCGTCACCTATTCGCAGGTGTCAAACCGCTGGAGCTTGATTCCGATCTCGCTTGCCGGCTATACGATTGCTTCGCTATTCGCGCTGCTGCTGTTTTGGCTGCGTGCGATTGACAAGGAGCGGCTGGGCTTGCAGCTGATGACCTTGGTCGCTGTGTTGTCGCTTGTGCTGTTCGTACGCAATCAGTCAGGGATCGTGTGGCTGCTGGGCTTTATCGTCTTGACCGTGCTGGTGCTAGCGCTCGCTCCGCGTTGGCTGCGGGATGTGTATTATTTGCTGCTGGCCTTTTTGACTCTGGAGGAATCGGTGTTCGGGCCGTTTTCCTTGCTGCTGTACGCCTGGAGTGATCCGTCCAAGGCAGGCGACGCGACGAATCTGGCCAACATGACGCCGGTCCCGGCGGTCGGCTGGGCGCTGCTGTTTACGCTGTTTGCGTTGTGGTGCGCGGCTCAGGCGCTTGGTCACTTTATGCGTGGACGGCGATCCGGCAGGGCGGGACGGCGTACGAAGCCGGAGCTGCGGCTGGACCGTTCGGAGCCGGGCGTGTAGGCAGAGCTGAGGGCGGATCGCTCGGAGCAGGGCAGGTGGGCTGGCTAGCCCCAGACTAGTCGTTCCAGGCAATCGCAGGAGAGGGTGCGCAACGGCGAGAGGAAAAGGCGAGTCTACTGAGAGCGAAGCAGACTTGCCTTTTAATCATGATGGCAAGCATGTGAGCAGGGAGCCTGGGAATGGAAGCAGATGGAAGACTGCTCTGACTCCGAGGCTTTGTTTGTGATCGGCCAAACAAGATTTGTCAGGTTTCTTTTTTTATGCTATACTATGCATGCTGTCTATTTACGGACAAGATCGTGAATCGCTGCTTGTAGGAGGTGTGAAGATGGAAATTGCACTGAAAATTGTTTTGGTGATTGCGTCTATTGGATTAATTTTGGCGGTATTGCTGCAACCAGGCAAAAGCGCTGGGTTATCCGGTGCCATCTCCGGGGGTGCGGAGCACTTGTTCGGTAAGCAGAAGGCGCGCGGGATGGAGCTGTTCCTCCAGCGTTTGACGATGGCACTTGCGGTCATTTTCTTTGTCCTGACGATTGTTGTAGCTTATTTCGTCAGATCCGTTTAGATGATACAACACCTCGATCAAGGCCGTTCTAGGATGAGCGACTGCGTTTCCGAGGCACGTTTTGTGGATACAGAATATGTACAGTGCTTTAGCGCTTAGCGAACTGAAACATTCTGTAACGTTAACAAGCGACAGCAGGGGGCTTATGACTCCTGCTGTTTTTTTATAAGATCAGAGGGCATACGTTTTGAGCGGGTATAGTTGGGACGAAGCTTTTCCCAGGCTAGCGATGGGTGAGGCAGCCGGTGGGCATCAGTCCATGAAGTCGAACCGGAAGCTTGAGGTAAAACAAGCTCTGTTTTTGGGCATGCTGATGTAGAGCGAGACAGCGAAAGAACAGGCGGTGATCGAAGCTGCCGCATTATAATAGAAAGTAAGGGGTGAACCAAGGATGGTAACCAAGGAAGGCTTGCTTGATTTTATGAAAGAAACGGCTTATAAGCCGATGACGTACCAGGAGCTGGAGCAGCAGTTTGAGCTGGAGGACGCGGCTGATTTTAAGGTGTTCCTCAAGCTGCTGAATGAGCTGGAAAACGAAGGGCATGTGCTGCGGACGCGTAATGACCGGTACGGGATTCCGGAACGGATGAATTTGCTGCGCGGCAAGCTGCAGGCGCATGCCAAAGGTTTTGGCTTCCTAATTCCGGATGACCGGGAGCTGCCGGATGTATATATTCATGCCAACGATATGGGGACGGCCATGAATGGCGATATCGTGCTAGTGCGCGTCAATTCAAGAGGAGCCTCCGGCGGCAGGCTGGAAGGCGAGGTTGTTCGCGTCGTCAGCCGGGGTAATACGCAAATTGTCGGACTGTTTCAATCGCAGGGCGAATATGCGTTTGTCGTGCCGGATGACAAGCGGGTTGTGCGGGATATTTTTATTCCGAAGGATGCGTTTAACGGGGCGATGGACGGTCATAAGGTGGTCATCAACATCGTGACGTATCCGGAAGGCCGGGCTGCGGCGCAAGGCGAGGTCGTCGAAATTCTCGGACATCGCAACGATCCGGGAGTCGACATTTTGTCGATTATCCGCAAGCATGGCTTGCCGGAGACATTTCCGGACGAGGTGATGAACGAGGCTACGGCTGCGCCGGAGACGATCACGGAAGAAGAAATTCGCAGTCAGGGACGCCGCGACCTGCGCAACAAACGGATCGTGACGATCGACGGCGAAGATGCGAAGGACCTGGATGATGCGGTTAACGTCGAGCGGCTGGACAACGGCAATTACGTGTTGGGCGTGCATATCGCCGATGTGAGCTACTACGTGACCGAAAGCTCGGCGCTCGATCAGGAAGCGTATAACCGCGGCTGCAGCGTGTATTTGGTGGACCGGGTTATTCCCATGCTGCCGCATCGGCTGTCGAATGGCATATGCTCGTTGAATCCGCAGGTGGACCGGTTGACGATGTCCTGTGAGATGGAGTTCGATCAGCAGGCGAACGTTGTTCGCCATGATATTTTCACCAGCGTTATTCGCACGAGCGAACGGATGACGTATAAAAATGTTCGTACGCTGCTGACCGAAGAGTCGCCGGACCCGGAACTGCTGGAAAAGTACGGTTATCTGATGGATGATTTCCGGCTGATGCAGGAGCTGGCCACGAAGCTGCGCAAGCGGCGGATGAACCGTGGCGCGATCGACTTCGATTTTCAGGAAGCGAAAATTTTGGTTGATCCCGACGGCAAGCCTACGGATATCATTAAACGCGATCGGACAATTGCCGAGATGATTATCGAGGAATTTATGCTGGCGGCGAATGAAACGGTCGCGGAGCATTTTTTCTGGCTGAAGGTACCGTTCCTGTATCGGATTCACGAGGACCCGGACGGCGAGAAGCTGCAGCACTTTATGGAGTTTATTTCGAACTTCGGCTATGCTGTGCGGGGCAAGGGCAACACGGTGCATCCGCGCGCGCTGCAGACGCTGCTGGAGGAGATCAAGGGGACGAAGGAAGAAACGGTCATCAGCACGGTTATGCTGCGCTCGATGAAGCAGGCGCGTTATGATGCGAACAGCATGGGCCACTATGGCCTGGCTGCGGAATATTATTCGCACTTCACTTCGCCGATTCGCCGGTATCCCGATCTGATTATTCATCGCGTGATCCGCGAGGTTTTGGAAAGCGGCGGCTCGCTGACGGATCAGCGGCATGAGTATTTGGCTTCGCGGATGGAGGATATTGCTCGCCAGTCCTCCGAGCGGGAGCGAATGGCCGTCGATGCCGAGCGTGAAACGGAGTCGCTGAAGAAGGCGGAGTTTATGCTGGATAAGGTCGGCGAGGAATTCGACGGCATCATTAGCAGCGTGACGAGCTTCGGGATGTTTATCGAGCTGGACAACACAGTCGAAGGTTTGATCCGGCTGTCTGACATGGCGGACGACTACTACCACTATCATGAAGCGCAGCATGCGTTGATCGGGGAGCGGACGTCGACCATTTACCGGCTCGGCGACGAGGTGAAGGTGCAGGTTACACGCGTCAGTCTCGACGAGAAAACGGTCGACTTTGCGATGGTTAACACAAAGCCTCGTCAGAAAAAAGTCAGCCTGGTCGATGCGCTCAACGCCGTGCGTAAGGACAAACGCAAGGGCGGCGGACTACGCGGCGCAGCTGGCGGCGGCAAAGGCGGGCGCTCCGCCGGACGCGACGGCGGCGGGAAAGGCGGCAGCCGTCCGGGCCGCCGCGAGCGAGCTGCTGCGCGCGGTGAAGCGGAGCGCGGCGGAGGCGAAGGAGCGCCGGCCTGGAGTCGTGGCGCAGGCAAGGGCGCGAATGCGGAGGAGTACGCGCCGCGAGGACGCGCGGAAGCGGAGCGCGACAGCCGCGATGAGGCGGCGCCGGGTTATGGCGGCGCAGCAGGGCGCAGCGGCCGGCGGGGTGAAGGCGCGGCCGAACGTAGCGGCCGCGAGGGCGATGCCGCGCCAGGCTTCTGGCGCGCTGTCAGTGGCGGCGCGGGCAAGCGCGCCGGTGGTCGTGGCGCTGCCGCAGGTGCGGGCAAGCGCAGCAGTGGCGGCCGCGGTAAAGGCGCAGCCGCCGCGAAATCGCGTGCGCTGGAGGCCGTAGGCCGCAGCGCAGGGAGCGAAGCCGGCGCAGGCAAGCGCGGCGGCGGGAGCGGCTCTGGCATCGGCTTCGCGAAGAAGAAGCGGAAGAAAACAATCAAGCGCTGATACGCTTGATTTCCGGGGATGGAGTTGGTACAATGAACTCCATCCCTAGCTATTGCTGGTATTTGCCTGAAGCTTGAGGGGAAGGAGTAGGTGCCCATGAGCAAGAAGAATGACGGTAAGCTGCTGGCGCAGAACAAGAAGGCGTCGCATGATTATTTTATCGAAGATACGTATGAATGCGGTTTGGTACTGACCGGTACGGAGATCAAGTCGCTGCGTCTTGGCAGATCGAACATTGGCGATGCGTTTGCTACGATCCGGAATGGGGAAGCCTTTATCCATAACATGCATATCAGTCCCTTCGAGCAGGGCAACCGCCACAATCCCAGCGATCCGACGCGGGCACGCAAGCTGTTGCTGAAAAAGCTGGAAATCAGCAAGCTTGTCGGCCACGTAAAGCGCGACGGCTATACCCTCGTGCCGCTCAAGGTATATATCCGCAACGGCTACGCCAAGCTGCTAATCGGCCTTGGTCGAGGCAAGAAGCAGTACGACAAGCGTGAAAGCGACGCCAAGCGCGATGCCCAACGGGACATCCAGCGTGCGCTGCGCGAGAAGCAGAAGGTGGCGCGTTAAGCTAGCGATAGAGTGTGACGAACAGTACACCGGATATTGGCCAGCTTTCCAATAAGTCAGCCTGCAAAACTCGTGGACTTGTGTTATACTAAAAAAGCGCCACAGGAAGTCAGCCTGTACAGCGCAAATCAGCAGCTGGCATTCGCCCAGCTTGTCGTTGCCATTGCCAAGCGAAAATCATCAAAGTCAGTCAGCACGAAGTGTCAGGACAGAATCACGGATCTTCGTTCAGAGGATCGGCTGATAAGTTTTTCATCATAACCTTTTGCTTTACTTTTGGGACCCTAGCAGGTCCCTCCTATGCGGGGACGTTCTTGGATTCGACGGGGGTAGTTCGAGCATGGGTTGCGGGTAGTGGGGAGCGTCCGCTTTATCAACGCTAACGCCAATTAACTGGCAAACAACAACAACAACTCGCTTTCGCAGCTTAATAACCTGTGACGCGGCTTCTACCCTGCATCGCCCATGTGCCGGGATAGGGGCTCAACCTTAGTGGGATACGCTGTCTCATCTCCGCCTGCGGTGAGCTGAAGAAGACAATCAGGCTGACCTGGATCGAAGCCGGTTACGGGGCGTCGGCCTGGGTGACATCAAAACTGTGACTACACCCGTAGATGCCTGTGTGGCGTTATCTTCGGACAGGGGTTCGACTCCCCTCGTCTCCATTAAAGTACAGAAAATGTAAGAGGAAGGATCAGACGGTCAGCATATCGACGATATGCCAATCGTCTGATTTTTTTATGGTGATTTTGCGGAAGAGGGATTGAACCACTTGCTTTTGCGTGGCGGTTTCGATCAAGTTCCAGTTGCTTTTCAAATTATGGAACGCTTCGCGGACTTCGGCGATAGGAATCGTTTGTTCAGGCTGCAGTTCCGGCCCGGCCTGCTTTCTCAGCTCGCTGATCCGCGCGTCTTCCTCATCAATCAGTGCAGCGTAATCATCGCCTGAAAGTTTTCCATCCCCTAGCGCCATCATCCAGTTACGGCGGCGTTTCTGGCTCACGGCCAGCTCCTTGTCCAAGTTAATTTTATTGCGCTTGACCTTCGGCGTGGGCTTCTGAAATCCGTCTTCGATGAGTTCAATGTGCTTGAACACCAACTCCGTCAATTGCCGTTCAGAAATGCTGGACGCGTCGCACGTGCCTTTGGCGTATTGGTTGAGGCATCGGTAGCTCAGGTATTTCTTGTTCTTACGAACGGATGCGTTACCGGCGTATGTCGCTCCACATTTTCCGCATTTGATGATCCCGCTGTACGGATAGTCGAATGATCGCCTGGACATGTGGCCTTCTGCACGGCGTTTTCGGAAGTTACGTGCCTGATCAAACTGTTCCTTGCTGATGATCGCCGGATGCGTTCCGGGCTTGATGATGCGCTGATCTTCTTCCCAGTCCTCGGCCTTGAAGTGGTTGAACCCGGCATAGGTAAGATTGGTCAGCATATTCCGCACTGTTTTGCTATCCCACGTCCCACCTTCCTTCGTTCGGCACTTCGTGTTCATATGTTTGGCGATTTTCGTCACGCCCCAACCTTCTTCAGTGAACAGGTCGAAGACTTCCCGGACAAGCTGCGCTTCTTCTTCGACGATAACAAGTTTCATGCTTCCACCTCTTCAAACCGATAGCCCAGCGGCGGACGTGACATATGTTGTCCCTCGTTCTCGGCCTTCTTGACAAGCCCCTTGAGCGTCTCTTCCCGGAGGCTGTTAATGTACAGCTCTGCCCAGATCCCGTTGAGCTGCAGGAACGCTTTGCCCATCGGGGAGCGGGTGTCGATCTCATCCTGCCCTTGCGCTGCGATAATAAGGCGAATGTCCAGCCGGTTAATCATGTCGATGAAGGCGATGATATCGCCCATATTGCGGCTTAAACGGTCGAGCTTATGAATCAGCAGGGCTTCGAAGCGTCGGGCTTTCATGTCTGCAATCATTTCCTGAACGCCGCGGCGCTTGAATGTCTTGCCGCTCACGCCGGGATCGGAATAGACGCGGTATAATTCCAGTCCCTTACGCTCAATTGTTTGCTGTAAAATTTCTTCCTGGGCTTCCAGGCTGAAGCCTTCCTCGGCTTGTGCCGCTGTGCTTACTCTCGTATAAATAGCAGCTCGCATCCATTTTCCTCCCCTGAAAAGAACGTATGTTCTATTTTTGGTATGAAGAGGCCTGTCGGCCGGACCCCATCTTACCGATTCTTCAATTTCTCCAAATCGGTTTCCAGCTTGAGTTGTCGGCGATTCAGAATATCAATACTGTGTTCAAAGGTGTTCAGTGTTTAAAGGTGTTCAGCTCACTCTCCGCGTGGCGCTCAAAGCTTTTCTGTGAGGTCGAAAGTTCTTTCGTAATATCCAGAGTTTCTAAGGCAGCTTGCTTGAGCAAAGGGATATCTGCGGTTTGGGATTCGATTCTAGACAATTGTTGCTTCATGCCTTCGAGTGCCCCTAGTTGTTGCTTCATGCCTTCGAGCGCTCCTAGTTGTTGCTTCATGTCCTCGAGTTCTCCTAGTTGTTGCTTCATGCCTTCGAGTTCTCCTAGTTGTTGCTTCATGCCTTCGAGTTCCCCCAGTTGTTGCTTCATGTCCTTCAGCTCTTCCAGGATTTGCGCTAAGATTTGATCGTTCATGGTTCATCGTCCTTTCGATTAGCTTGAATTATGTATGGTTAACAGCCTTGCGGCTGGAAAGCGCCTATTCAGCAAAGATACGGATAGCGATCTGTTACATTCAAGGGATCGAAGTGTATGATATACCGTTCGTTTACTTTGACGGAAAGACCGTATTTTTCGGTATACCGATCAATCGCATTCTGTAACCCCCAGATAATCCGCTAGTTCGTAGCGGCCGGATATCCGAGCACGGTGGGCTTGCACGATGCGGTCCAAGGGAAGCATGCACTGATAAGCCCATTGTCTGGCAAGCAGCTCCTGTTTGCGGTTTCGGATATCGGACTGGTCAAGGATGTCGCCGACGGTAATGCGGTAGTGGCCGATCTCTTCGGCCACGACGCAGGCTTTCGTAGTCGTCGGCATGGACTTCCGTATGCCGATCTTACTTCCCTTGATCAGCCCCTTTGCCGCTGATCTAAAATCCTTCTCTTCCACCTGTAGTCCAAGGGCGGAAGCGTGATTTATGAGGTATTCATAATTCGCCATCGCATCATCTCCGGTCTACAGATCCTCTAGGTCTTGTCTCATTAGTCCAATTTGCTCCTCGGAGTAATCATCGCTGTGCGCCGCGACAACTTCCAGATGCGGTTTTTGAACACGGTTGTATTCCATGTCGAGAACCGTGTTTACTGTGTGTTTGCCTTTATCGTCCAAATTTCTATACTTTTTGAGTAGCACACGTTCTTCGGGCTGAATAATATTTTCTTCTTTCACTTTTAGGCCTGTGCCGTTTTCTTGATATAGTGAAATGTCCTCCATCCCGTTATCTTCGATTATGTTGCTCTTTTTTAAGTTAAACCTACTGGCGATTCGTTCAATTGGTCCCATTCTCGGTTCTTTTCTTCCAGTTTCCCAAGCGGAAACAGCTTTATTAGTAACTCCAGCAATTTCAGCTAGATCCTCTTGCGTCAAATTATAACGCTCACGAATCTTTTTAATATTTTCTGCAATAGTCATGATATCCACCCTCGAGGAATCTATTATAAGTGGATTATACATTTCAAGTCGGATAAAATCAACCAAAAGAAGATAAAATATTCATTTTGATGTTGACAATCTACTTTTAGAAGATAATTATAGAGTCATATCCGCTTAAAGGAGATGTTGAGTGTGGCGGTAACTCCTAAACAGGCCAGGCTACTGGCTGATTTATCGCAAAAGGAAGTTGCATCTATGTTGGGTGTCCATCGGCAAACATATATGAAGTGGGAAAACAATTCTGATGATATGCCGGTGGGGAAAGCAAAAGAATTTTCGAAGTTAGTAGGAAGGAGTGTTAACGAAATTTTTTTAATCTATAATCTACTTTAAGTGGATATTTTGAAAATCAAGACGTTGCTAGATTGGTGGAAGGGTGATGTTCTCGATGAAATCAATCCTTCTTATCCAGCACGTGAAACGGAGGAGATCATATGAAGGCAATTTTGAAGTCGAGCCAGCTCAGCTATGAACTGCTGGAGAAGATCGCCATGCAAGTGCGTGCGGCGAAAACACACCCGCCTGAACGTCAACGGCCCTCAGGCGGCAAAAGGAGCCATTCCTGTAATGAAGTAATTTGAGCTTTGAACGAAAAAAGCACCTCTTGTATACTGGGAAACGT
>NZ_JCAMRT010000030.1:0-47995 GCF_059821225.1 Paenibacillus sp. sg306046 | reverse complement strand
AGATTCGCGGCTACCGGATTGAACTGGGCGAGATCGAAGCGCAGCTGCTGCAAATTCCCTCGGTACAGGAAGCAGTTGTTATTGCGCGGGAGGATCAGGGAAGACAAAGCAGCTTGTGCGCCTATTTCGTCGCGCAGAGAATGCTGGCCGTTCATGAAATAAAGAAAGCATTGTCTGAGACATTACCAGGCTATATGATTCCTTCACATGTTGTGCAGATGGACAGCATTCCCTTGACGCCGAACGGAAAAGTTGATCGCAAGCGGCTGCCCGCCCCAACTGGTGATGCTGGGCATGGAGCGGATTATATAGCGCCGCGTTCGCTGCTGGAAATGAAACTGGTTCGCATCTGGCAGGAGGTGCTTGGCTTGGAGAACATAGGCGTCAGGGATCATTTCTTTGATCTGGGCGGCCACTCGCTAAGTCTTATGCGGCTGATTCAAAGAGTGTACGATGAGACGGGTATCACCGTTCCTCTTCATAAAGCATTCCGCTATCTAACTGTAGAAACGGTCGCCTACGAAAACGGGGAAGCTGAGTTTCAGAAGGACGGAAATCTATTTGAACAAATGAACAAGCACGGGGCATTCAACGTCTTTTGCTTTCCCCCCGGCGGAGGATTTGGCATCAGCTATCAGCGGTTAGCTAACGAATTGGACAATCATTGCCTGTTGTACAGTATTGATTTCATAGAGCAGACGGAGGATCGCGAGCATATGCTGAACCGATATGTGGACGAGGTTATCCGCGTTCAGGGACAGCCGCCGTATGTATTTCTCGGATATTGCTTTGGCGGGAATCTGATGTTTGAGGTGGCTCAGGCGATGGAGAGCCGCGGATACATTGTATCGGATCTGATTATGCTGGATGCTATGATGAAACATGCGCCAACGTCCATGGCCGAAGCTGAATGTGAGCTTGAAAACCTGCTCGAAGAATTAAAAAACGCGGCATACGGTGTATCGGATAATCCGCTAATTTGGGAACGAGTCCAGCACAAAGTACGGTCCAACCTGACCTACAGAGCGCGGCTTGTCAACCGGGGAACCGTTCAGGCTAATATTCATGAACTGATCGCGGAGGACAGCGAGGTGCTGCGAACGCAGCAGCTTTCGTGGAGTGAAGCAACCAGGGGCGATCATACGGCACTGACACTTACTGGCGACCATGAGGAACTGCTTAAATCGGAACGTGTCACGCAAACGGCAGCAGTTATTCTTCGAACGCTGAATCATATTCTGGCACAACGCGCAGAGTCGCAGCAGGTCGTGCAGAAAGGATGATTCACGTCTGCATTTTCTGAAAGGAGAAAATAACTGTGGAAAATGGGAATGACAAGGTTGCTTTGCGGGGAGCCTTCTTCTGGTTGCTCAAGCTTGCTAGCGCTCATTACCGCTGGATGACGGTGGGCATCCTTTCTGCGATTGCCGCTGCGGGTGCCGAGGTATGGACTGGCAGACTAATTGAACAGCTTACCACTTTTGCCAGCGACGACATGCACTTGGACTTGATGAAGGACGTAGGGTATACGATCGTCATTGTTATTATAATCGGAATTCCTGCAAAATATTTCACGGTGTATGGGATCGAAAAAAGCAGTGCATGTATGGTCCGGGACATGCGGAGTGAAGTCATTGCTCACCTGGGAAAACTACCTGTTCATTACCTGGATCGACAGCATTCAGGCGATGTAGGGTCTATGTTCAACAATGATATCCGAATTATTCATCAGTTCATGACCCGTTATTTGTACCAGTGGTTCTATCACCCGCTATTATTTTTAGGTTGTTTCACTTATTTATTGTGGATTCAGTGGCAGCTCATGGTGTTCAGCCTGCTGCTGGTTCCCGTATCGCTGCTTGCCTCCCGTTGGATCGGGAGGCAACTGGAGCAGCTGACGGAAGAAAACCAAGGTATGATGGGACAGATGAACGCCAATCTGCAGGATACGTTGGGAGGAATGCCGATTGTCAGGAGCTACTTATTGGCGGGAATCCGGTTCAAATCGTATCAGGCTTTACTCCGATTGAGCGTGAAAAAAAAGCTGTCGGTAAAAAAAAGGGAAGCGTGGATTAATCCTCTGATGACAACCCTGATGCTGAGTCCGATTATTTTTGCCGTGAGTTATGGCAGTTATTTAATTGCTCAGGGCATGTTTGCTACGGGTGAATTAATCGCTTTTCTTTACCTGCTGAATGTAAGCTTGAAGTCACTAGACCACTTTCCGGAGCTTATTGCCCAAACGTTTCAAATGTCAGGCGCAATAAAGCGTGTAGCGGCCATGTTGGCCCAGCCTGTAGAAAAGCAGGGGGGGCAGTCGCTAGTCCAAACGGATAATGCAGCCATAACGTTTGATAACGTATCGTTTTCATACGAAAGTAGCATTCCTGTACTCAAAAGTTTAAGCTTTACGATCCCGCAAGGGAGCATGATCGCGCTCGTAGGAGCAAGCGGCAGCGGGAAAAGCACCGTGTTTGAATTGTTATGCGGTTTTTATCCGTTGCAGGCAGACCATGGAGCGATCCGTGTATTTGGTCAGCCGATCAGTCAATGCAATCTGGAGGAATTACGCTCCTGTTTCTCTGTAGTTACACAGGAGGCTTATTTATTTAGTGGCACTATAGCCGAAAACATTGCATATGGGCGCGATAATGTTTCGATGGACGAGGTAATAGAAGCGGCAAAATCAGCGAATGCTCATGCTTTTATTATGGAGCTACCCGAAGGCTACCAAACTGAAGTTGGTGAGCGGGGCGGGTTTCTGTCAGGAGGACAGCGCCAGCGAATTACGATAGCCCGTGCCTTCCTGAAAAATGCTCCAATTCTGCTGATGGACGAGCCGACGTCTGCTTTGGATCCGTTATCCGAGAGTCTTGTAAAGGAAGCGTTAGGCTTGCTTATGGAAAATAAAACAACGCTTGTCGTTGCTCATCGGCTGTCTACGGTTCAGCATGCGGATGAAATTTGGTTTATGGAACACGGCGAGATTGTCGAAGCTGGCAGTCATGAGCAATTGCTTCGGCAAGATGGACGGTATACGCGGGCATTGCGGCAGGAGTTTGCCGAGACGGGGATCCGTAAGGAGGTGGCTTATACGTGAAGGCGATTAGCGGGCCGCTCCGTGACGTGCGGCAGCTCGGACTGATGATGAAGTTCATGAATCGGCGACACCGGGTGCCTTATGGTGTGGGTCTTAGCGTAACATCCATTAATCAAACGATATTTCTTATCTCATTCAGTCTGGTTGTTCAAAGTCTTGTCAATTTTGCCGAGTCCGGGGATACCGCTCAGATGTTTAGAGCTTTTTACCTGCTAGCAGGGGCATTAGTGTTGGAAAACATGATATCGCCCTGGTTTATCTACCTCTATCAACGTCATATTGAGCTGGCGATGGCGGAGGTACGAGAACTGCTGTATCAGAAGCTTTGCCGATTGAAGACTGCTTATCTCGAGCGTACCCATCATGGGGATTTATTGTCGAAATTGAATAATGACGTATCCGCCCTGGAATCTACGTATGCTACCACGTACTTCGCCATGCTGCTGCAGGTTATTTTCAGTATCGGGTCTATTCTGGCGATGGTAACTCTTCACTGGCAGCTTGCAGCTGCTTCGTTGGTCATTATGCTGGCGTCCTTAGCTCTCAGCGTGCGATTTGTTCGGCAAATCCGAACGTTACACGAACAATCGCTTGGTACACTGAGCAAGATGACCGAAAAGCTTTCGGATATCATGGGCGGCATCCGGTTGATTAAACTGTTTCAAATTGTGCCAATCTTCACAAAGTATCAAAGGCTGAATGAGCAGTGGGCGAAGACAGCTGAACACATCGCATACAAAAATGGAATATTGTCTGCAATTAACCATTTTGTTGGATATATTACGTTTTGCGGGATTATTGTGATCGGCAGCTTTCTCTATTCTCAGGGCTCAATAAGTATGGGAAGTGTTGCGGCACTGGCTGTGCTTCAATTGAATCTGACGAATGCCATAATGAATTTCGGAACGGTGCTGTCCCAGGCGCAGCAGGCACTGGCAGGAGCTGCCCGAATCCAGGAGCTACTGGGGGAAGAAGAAGAGCATGCAGGAATCCGTACAGCCAAAGACGGCTGCCTGTCCCAAGCGATGGTGGAATTTCAGGACGTTACCTTTTCTTATTCACCTGAGCGAAAGGTGCTGCACGGAGTAACCATGCAGGTTTTACCGGGGCATGTTGCTGCGATTGTTGGCGTGAGCGGTAGCGGTAAAAGCACATTGATCAAATTGTTATTGGGCTTCTATCCCCTTGATAGTGGAGAGATCAGGCTTCAAGGCCAGCCGCTGGGAAGCTATACGTTGGAGGAAGCCCGCAGACATTTTGCCTATGTGCCTCAGGACACGTTTCTGTTCACCGGAACGATTGAAGACAACATCCGTTACGGTAACCCGCATGCTACAACAGAAGAAGTGATCGAGGCCGCTAAAGCCGCTTACGCGCACTCCTTTATTGACGAATGGCCAGAGGGGTACCAGACTCAAGTCGGAGAAAGGGGAATGTCCATGTCCGGCGGCCAACGACAGCGGATTGCCATTGCGCGGGCCATTCTAAAAAATGCTCCGATCCTATTATTGGATGAAGCTACGTCTGCGCTGGACCCTGAATCGGAATACTGGGTACAGCAGGCGCTGGACCGTCTAATGAAAGGACGTACGACCATTTTGATTGCTCATCGTCCGAGTACAATTGAGAAAGCAGACTTCGTCATAATGATGGATCAAGGCAAGATTGTCGAGCAAGGCACTCATACGGATTTACTCGACCAGCAGGGGAGTTATGCCGGGCTGTTCGATGATACCAGATCGTTCAGCACAACAGCTTAATTGTACATCTCTTTGTATAAGCTATGAAATAAACCGCTGCGTTCAACGCAGCGGTTCTTGCTGTTTCCGCGCATAAACCAGAACGAGCAGCGGGCTGCCCGCCGCTTCTGCGGCTTCAACCCGGCATCCTGCTGCATCCAGCAGCGGCCGGATATCGGTGAGGCATGCATAGCTGGCGATCTCCTGGTCCGGTACCCGGCTCAGCTCGTCGCATAAATGCCGCTCGGCAAGAAATTGCTGCTTGTGCGACGCATCCCGGAACATAAAGTCAAGCAAGCCAAGCCGTCCGCCAGGCTTGAGCACGCGCAGCATCTCGCTGAGCGCGAGCGGCTTCTGCTCCGCGGACAAGTAATGAAAAGCGAAGCTCGTAGCGACGAAGTCAAAGTGCGCGTCCATGTACGGGATGGCAAGGAAATTGCCAAACCGGGTTTGCAGTCCGGCAAATTTGGTCCGGCAGCGCCGGAGCATTTCTCTGGAGCTGTCGATGGCGCACATCTGAGCGCCCTGCGCGAGCAGCCGGCCGGCCAAATTTCCGGTGCCGGTTCCGAGATCAAGGCCAAGCTCACCCGGCTGCGGAGCCAGACGATGTACGAGCTGCTCAAGCGCTTCCATATAGTTGACTTTGGCGCCGGATGCCGTTTCACCGCTGTGAACGCGCTCATCGTAACCTGGCGCCTGCTGATCGAAGTTCCAGGCGCTTTCCTTGCGGCTCCGAATTTCGCGCAGCCGTTTGGAGCTTTCCGCCAGCGGATAGACGTCCTCCGGCGCCAGTGTTTTTTGCCGATCGAGCAGCTCCAGCATGCGCTCTGTCGTTTCCATCAGCTGCTTCAGCTCCAGCCACTGCGTAATCGTCGCATTTTGCTGCAGCTCCAAATAATGACGCAGCTCGTCATCATTGCCTTCCTCAATATGCGCGAGCGCCTGCTTGATCTCACGCAGGGAGAGTCCGATTTCCCGCAGCGACATAATCGTTTGCAGTCGCCATAGCTCCTGATTGGAGAAAACACGGTACTGGTTGCTGCTGTTCTTGGCGGGCTGAAGCAGCCCTTTTTCTTCATAAAACCGGATGGTGCGGGGAGAAAGCTGCAGCCGTTCGGCCAGTTCCTTGATACGGATTGCAATCGACCGCCTTCCTCGTCAGGATGATTTGTTCATTATAAACATTTACGCAGCGTGAAGGTCAAGCGCCGCGCCAGCAAGGATATGCGCTGTAATGGCAATCCGCTATGGGAGGAGCTGCCATGGCCGGACTGGAAATCGCGCATAAAAAATGTGCCGCCGGGGATAATGTAATTTAATGTTTCTCCTTGGGAGGTAATCACGAATGACCCGAAACAAAGTCGAAATATGCGGCGTCGATACGGCAAAGCTACCGGTTTTGACCAATGCGGAAATGCGTGAACTGTTCGTCGCGTTACAGACGAGGAATGAACGATCGGCAAGAGAGAAATTGGTGAACGGCAACCTCCGTCTGGTGCTTTCCGTCATTCAGCGCTTCAACAATAGAGGGGAATATGTTGACGATTTGTTTCAGGTCGGCTGCATTGGCTTGATGAAGGCGATTGACAATTTCGATTTGAGTCAAAATGTAAAGTTCTCCACCTACGCGGTGCCGATGATCATCGGGGAAATTCGCCGGTACTTGCGTGACAACAACCCGATCCGGGTGTCCCGTTCGCTGCGGGATATTGCGTACAAGGCGTTGCAGGTCCGGGACCAGCTGACAAACCGGAACTCGCGCGAACCGACGATTTACGAAATTTCCGAGGTGCTGAATGTGCCCAAGGAGGATGTGGTGTTCGCCTTGGATGCGATTCAAGACCCGGTTTCGCTGTTCGAGCCGATTTATCACGACGGCGGCGACCCGATCTATGTGATGGATCAAATTAGCGATGACCGCAACAAGGATGTGTCCTGGATCGAAAGCATCGCGCTGCGCGAAGCGATGCGGAAGCTGAACGACCGCGAGAAGATGATTTTGTCGATGCGCTTTTTTGACGGAAAAACGCAGATGGAAGTGGCCGATGAAATCGGCATTTCCCAGGCCCAGGTATCCCGGCTGGAGAAGTCGGCGATCTCGCAGATGCAAAAGCATGTGAAAAACTGATGTACCTTTCCCCGCGAAAAACACGACCTGATCCGCCACCTGAGGTGCGGGGAAGGTCTTTTTTTATCAAGGGGGAATTTTCGCCGCCGCCGGATACTATTTGCTTGCCCGTACATACACATAAGGTAACGACAAAAGTTCGGTGGTGACCGCGGCATGAAATTGAACGATTTGCAAACGAAGGACGTCATCAATATCGTGGACGGCAAAAAGCTCGGTCAGATCAGCGACTTGGAGCTGGATCTGCGGAACGGGCGAATCGAATCTATTGTGGTGCCGAATGCGCCGCGTTTCCTCGGCTTGTTCGGACCGTCGATGGATGTCATTATTCCATGGCGCAACATTGTCAAAATCGGCGCGGATGTCATCCTCGTCAAAATCGAAGAAGTCCGCTCCTACCGTCAGGAAGAGCTGGAGATGGAGATGAACTACGAGTTTAACCGTGAATACCGGTGAATGCAAAGCAGAAGCAATTGCCCTGAAAATTCAACATATTCGCGTGTTCTTTTCATACGGATCGTGTATACTGAAGGTTAACGGATCACAGGGGGAGGGATTTGATGGAACCGTTTGTACGCAGGCGAGGAGATAACGGCAGTGAGTGGGTTGAGCTGGCGCCGTTCGTCAGCGCTTACCCGGAGTTGACTGCAGGCTTCACGACCCGTCTCGGCGGCGTAAGCCGTGCGCCGTTCGATAGCTTGAACTGCGGACTCCATGTCCCTGATGAGCCTGCGGATGTTGTAGAAAACCGGCGCATGCTCGCAGAAGGCTTGGGTGTTGCTTTCTCGGGCTGCACTTATGCGGAGCAGGTGCACGGCAGAGAAATTCAGGTCGTCACGAAGCGGGAGCGGGGCGCAGGCATCGACTCGCGGGAGACGGCGTTGCAGGCGAAGGACGGATTTGTTACCAATGAACGCGGCGTATTTCTGCATGCTTTGTTTGCTGACTGCGTCCCGATTTACATCTTTGATCCGATCCGTCAGGCCGTCGGGCTGGCGCATGCGGGCTGGAAGGGAACGGCGCTGCAGATTGCGAAGTCGCTGCTTGAGACGATGAGCGCCGCCTACGGAACGAAGCCGCGCGATGCGAGGGCGGCGATCGGGCCGTCCATCGGTGTGTGCTGCTACGAGGTGGACGAAACGGTCGTGCGCAGGATGGAGCGCGTGCTCGCCGAGCTGGGTCCGGCTGTGCCGGGCGATGACGGACGAACCGCTTATTATGAGCCGCAGCCGGGCGGCAAATATAAGCTGAATTTGCAGCAAGTCAACCGGCAAATCTTGAGCAAAGCAGGAATTTTGCCGTCTCATATCGAAATAAGTGGTTTATGCACGAGCTGCCGCACCGATTTGTTCTACTCGCACCGGAAGGAAGGCGGGCAGACGGGACGTATGGCGGCCTGGATCGGCCTGCGTGAGCTGTCGTAAACGGATCGCAAGGCGCGACCAGGCTTATGGCGGTAAGGTTTAGACAAGGAGAATTGCATTCATGAACAGTCAATTGCTGCAGCGTATACAACAGGTACAGGAGCGGATTGCCGCGGCCTGCGCCCGCGCGGGCCGCGACCCTCGCGAGGTCCATGTGGTTGCGGTTACGAAATACGTCTCGCTGGAGACGACCGGCGATGTGCTGCGGGCCGGACTTGATCAGGTCGGGGAAAACCGCTGGCAGGACGCGGCGGAAAAATGGTCGGCGTTTGGCTCGCAGGGCGTCTGGCATTTTCTCGGCCATCTGCAAACGAACAAGGTCAAGGACGTCGTCGGCCGCTTCACTTACATTCACTCGCTGGACAGACTTTCGCTGGCCAAGGAAGTGGACAAGAAGGCGACTGCGCTCGGCATTCAGGTTCCTTGCTTTCTGCAGGTGAACATCTCAGGCGAGGAAACGAAATATGGCTTGGCGCCGGAGGCTCTGCTTCCGTTCGCAGAGGAAATTCGCGGGCTGCAGGGCTTGCGGATTGCGGGACTGATGACGATGGCGCCTTATGAAGCCGAGCCGGAGGAAACACGTCCCGTATTTCGCGGATTGAGAGAGTGGCGCGACCGCTTGAATGACAGCGGGCTCCTCGGTTACGAGGTAAAGGAATTGTCGATGGGCATGTCCAATGACTTCGAGGTAGCAATAGAGGAAGGCGCTACCTGGGTGCGTCTCGGGTCCGTTCTCGTGGGTAAGGAATAGCAGGACTGGGCTGCCGGCAGACGGCACACAGAATGTTGAAGGAGGCTATCAACGATGGGTGTGTATAACAAATTTATGAATCTGATCGGACTGCAGGAAGAAGAAGAGACGGTTGAACGCGACCGGCAGGTCGAGCAGCATGAAGAAGTTGAAACCCCGCCGCAGGAAACGCGTAAGAATAAGGGGAATATTGTGAGTATCCATTCTCAGAAAAACATCCGGGTTGTGCTGCAAGAGCCGCGCTCGTATGAGGAAACGCAGGAAATCGCCGATCATCTGCGCAACCGCCGTCCGGTTGTCGTGAATTTGCATCGCGTCCGTTCGGATCAAGCTACGCGCATCGTTGATTTTCTGAGCGGAACGGTGTATGCGTTGAATGGCTCCATTTCGAAGATCGGGCCGAACATTTTCCTCTGCACGCCGGATACGGTGGAAATTCATGGCTCCATCAGCGAGCTGCTGCACGCGCATCCGGAGGAGTAAGTATTCTAAATTTAAGACGAGGTGAACAGTTTGGGCTCCATTGAGCATTATATTCTTACACTTGTGACGATTTATAGATACGTCCTGATCGCGTATGTCCTGCTGTCATGGCTGCCCAGCGCACGGGAAAGCTTTATTGGCGAGATGCTTGGCAAGCTGTGCGAGCCGTATTTGGGCATTTTCCGCCGCTTTATTCCGCCGATTGGCGGTATGATCGATATCTCCCCGATTGTTGCGCTGCTGGCTTTGCACTTCATTGGTATGGGAATTGTCGTCGTACTCGGCTATATCATTCCGTAAGCGCAGGTGACCTAAGCTGACAAACGCGAATATTTATGTGCATTTTCACCCTGACGAGCATCGGTTCGTCGATCAGGCGGACGAGTGGCTGCGCCGGGCGGAGCAGCATACCGTCAAGCTGACGGATTTTCTGGACCCGCGTCAGGCCGCCATTTTGAGCTCGCTTGCGAATACGCATCCCGATGTGCATATCCGCCTGGACGGCGGTTATCCGGAGGCGGAGCGCCGCCGGGCGATCGTTGCGCCAGACTATCGCGTGCTGGAGGCCGAGGATGTCGGTCTTCGCGTCATTGCCGTCAGCTCGCCGGATGACAGTCTGGCGGAGCTGGATCATGGCGATTACATGGGCGCGATTCTCGGGCTCGGCATGAAACGCGATAAAATCGGCGATATTCACCCGCGTGCGGACGGCTGTCACATCGTGGTCGCTGCGGAGAGCGCCGATTACCTCGCTTTGCAGCTCAATCAGGTGCATCGCGTCCACGTCCGGACCGAGCTGCTGGCCGTGTCTCAGCTGCAGCCTGCCGAGCTCCGGCTGGAGGAGCTTCAGCTGTCAGTCGCCTCGCTCCGTCTGGACGGCATCGCCAGCGATGTGTACAGGCTGAGCCGCGCCAAAGTGCTGCTGCCCATCAAGGCAGGCCGCTGCAAGGTGAACTGGAAGCAGGAGGAAGATCCAAGCAAGCCGCTCAAGGAAGGCGATGTTGTTTCCATGAAGGGCTTCGGACGCTTCAAGCTGCTGGAGGTTGAAGGGCTTAGTAAAAAAGGCAGACAACGGATTCGAATCGGCAAGTACGTCTAATTGCCGATTTTTTTGTATGCGAATGCAGGAATTTGCGGGCAGCTGTCGAATATACCAGTACGCTTGGATGCGGGTCCCGGGCCTAACGCTTGTCAAATTTGCAGGAGGTGCACCTATGGCTTTAACACCGCTCGATATACATAACAAAGAGTTCAGTCGTTCATTCCGCGGGTATGACGAGGATCAGGTCAATGAATTCCTGGATCAGGTAATCAAGGACTATGAAGCCTTGATCCGTGAGAATAAAGAGCTGCAAAACCAACTTGTGACGATTCAAGAGCGGCTGGATCATTTTGCAACGATTGAGGAAACGTTAAGCAAGACGATTATCGTCGCTCAGGAAGCGGCCGATGAGCTCAAGCAGAACTCAAAAAAAGAAGCCCAGCTTATTATAAAGGAAGCGGAGAAAAACGCGGATCGCATCATCAACGAGTCGCTCTCCAAATCCCGCAAAGTGTCCGTGGAAATTGAGGAATTGAAAAAGCAGGCGTCCATCTACCGCACCCGCTTCCGTACGCTGATCGAAGCCCAGCTGGAGCTGCTCAGCAAGGAAGACTGGAGCTCGCTGGAGCGCATGGAGATTGAACAGGCATAGGGGGAAGTTGACGCTTCGTGTTTTTTTGGATATACTCCTGTATGAGTTGTTATATGTAAAAGCGATGACTGGGACAAGTACTTGATATTTGACCGTTGCAAGCGAACCGGGGATTGGTGAGAGCCCGGACTTCGGCCGTCAAGGAATATCACCCAGGAGCGTCTCTTGAACCGGTCCGTACGTAGAGAGCATCGGATGACCCCGTTATCGGTCAGCGAGTGAAGATTTCCGTCAGCATGCTAGCCGTCAGGCAGCGAGGGGCTGATTGCGGGGTCTTAATCAGGGTGGTACCGCGAGACTTCTCGTCCCTTAGTGGATGTGAGGTCTCTTTGTTGTTGAATTCGGTTAGGAGTGAGAAGAAGCTTATGTCCAACATGGATTATGGAAAAACATTAAACCTGCTGCAAACGGAGTTTCCGATGCGCGGAAATTTGCCGCAAGCGGAGCCAAAGCTCCAGCAGCATTGGGATGAAGTCGATATGTATCGCCTTGTACAAGAGAGCCGCCAAGGCAAGCCCAAGTTCATTTTGCATGACGGGCCGCCGTATGCAAATGGCGATATTCATATCGGCCACGCGCTGAACAAGGTGTTGAAGGACATTATTGTCCGGTTCAAAACGATGCAGGGCTACGACGCTCCTTATGTGCCGGGGTGGGATACTCACGGCTTGCCGATCGAGCAGGCGATCGCCAACGGCGGCAAGGTGGACCGCAAGAAGATGAGCATTCCCGAGTTCCGGGATTACTGCAAGGACTATGCGCTGCAATGGGTGGAGAAGCAGAAGCAGCAGTTCCGTCGCCTCGGCATTCGCGGGGATTGGAGCAACCCGTATATTACGCTGCAGCCCAAATATGAGGCACAGCAAATCCGCGTGTTCGGCGGTATGGTGAACAAAGGCTACATTTATAAAGGGCTCAAGCCGGTTTACTGGTCTCCGTCCTCGGAAAGCGCGTTGGCGGAAGCTGAAATCGAATACAAGGATAAAACGTCAACGTCCATTTATGTGGCTTTTCAGGTGCAGGACGGAAAAGGCAAGCTGCCGGCCGATGCAGGCATCGTCATCTGGACGACGACGCCTTGGACGCTGCCGGCGAATCTCGGGATCAGCCTGCATCCGGAGTTTGACTACGTGCTCGTCGAAACGGCTGGCCGCAAGTTTGTGCTGGCTCAAGGATTGCTGGAAGCGGCAGCCAAGGAAATTGGCTGGACGGACGTGCAGGTGCTGGCTGCGTACAAGGGCAGCGAGCTGGAGCATGTGCTGTGCAAGCATCCGTTTTATGACCGCACCTCGCTGGTGATGGTCGGGGAGCATGTTACGCTTGAAGCGGGTACGGGCTGCGTGCATACGGCTCCTGGACACGGGGAAGACGACTTTGCAATCGGCCAGCGCTATAATCTTGGCGTGTTGTGCCCGGTGGACGATCAGGGTCATTTTACGGCGGAAGCTCCGGGCTTCGAAGGCATGTTCTATGAAAAAGCGAACAAAGTGATCACTGATCGGCTGCAGGAAAGTGCGCATCTGCTGCATGCCGCAATGATTCAGCATCAATATCCGCATGACTGGCGCACGAAAAAACCGGTCATTTACCGGGCGACCGAGCAGTGGTTTGCTTCGATCGACAAGTTCCGTCAACCGATGCTCGACGAGATCAAACGGATCGACTGGACGCCGGAATGGGGCGAAATTCGCCTGCACAATATGATCGCCGAACGCGGCGACTGGTGCATTTCCCGCCAGCGCGCCTGGGGTGTGCCGATCCCGATTTTTTACTGCCGCAGCTGCAACGAGCCGCTGGTTAATGAAACGACGATCGAGCATGTAGCCGGCATTTTCGAAAAGGAAGGCTCCAACGCCTGGTTCCTGCGTGACGAGCAGGAGCTGCTGCCAGCGGGCACCGTCTGCCCGTCGTGCGGACATGATCATTTCCGCAAAGAAACGGATATTATGGATGTATGGTTTGATTCCGGCTCCAGCCATGTCGCGGTGCTGGAAACACGCGAGGAGCTGCAATGGCCGGCCGATTTGTACCTGGAAGGCTCGGACCAATACCGCGGCTGGTACAATTCGTCGCTGATTACCGGCGTTGCGGTGAAGGGCGAGTCGCCGTACAAGGGCATTTTGAGCCACGGCTTTACGCTGGACGGCGAAGGCCGGAAAATGTCCAAGTCGCTCGGCAACACGATTGACCCGAATCAAGTGTGCGACAAGCTGGGCGCAGATATTTTGCGGCTGTGGGTATCGTCAACGGACTTCCAGGCTGACCAGCGCATCTCGGACAAAATTCTGACCCAAACGTCCGAGGGCTATCGCAAAATTCGCAATACGCTGCGCTTTTTGCTGGGCAATTTGTCCGATTTCAATCCGGCATCCGACCGGGTGGACACGGCGCAGCTCAGCGAGCTGGATCGCTTTGCCCTGATCCGGCTGCATCGGGTGACGGACAAGGTGATTCGCGCTTACGACAAGTACGAGTTCCATGTGGTGTACCAGGCGATTCATCATTTTTGCGCGGTGGAGCTGAGCGCGTTTTATCTGGATATTTTGAAGGACCGGCTGTATGTCAGCGCGGCGCAAGATGCGGGCCGGAAAGCGGCGCAAACGGTGCTGTACGATACGCTTGTTGCGATCACGAAGCTGATCGCGCCGATTTTGCCGCATACGGCGGACGAAGTGTGGCGTTACATTCCGGGTGTGGAGTTGTCCAGCGTGCAGCTGGCGTATTTGCCGGAGGTGGATGCTTCGCTGTTCGATTCGAGCCTGGAAGCGAAATGGGAGCAATTCAACAGTTTGCGTGACGAGGTGCTGAAGGCGTTGGAGGAAGCGCGCAAGGGCAAGCTGATCGGCAACTCGCTAAGCGCGGCCGTTCATCTGTACCCGAATGCGGAAGCTGCGGCGCTGCTGGCCGGCTTCGATCGGCTGGATCAGCTATTTATCGTATCGGAAGCCGTCGTTCATGAAGCAGGCGAAGCCGCGCCCGAAGAGGCTGCGAGCTTCAAGGAGCTGAGCGTCCGCATCGTCGTTGCAGACGGCGAGAAATGCGAGCGCTGCTGGATCGTCACGCCTGAGGTAGGACAAGATAACGAGCACCCGACGTTATGCGCACGCTGCGCAGGCGTCGTGAAGAGCGGCGCTGCGGTGTAGCAGCGGGTCAGCCGGTGCAGGCAAGCAGGACGGTCGGCTCTGACAAGCAGACTCTGGACGGAAGAACGGCAGATGGCTGCTCCTGTGAACGCAGGCAGTTCTAGTTCTACGGTTTTACTTACAACAAATAGCCCCAGGGCCGGTTCCGGTCCTGGGGTATGCCGATTATGGGATTGTCCGGCTAGCTCGCAGCAAGCGGGATTCGCATTAGGAGTAGTCGTCCTCCAGTGAAGCTTCCGGCTCCAGCAAACCTTCGCCTTCGCCGCTAGTCAAATAGTCCCGATAGGCGCGGTTGCGGACAACGGTTACATGCTGGCCGTACAAGTCGGTTGCCACAAAGCTTTCAAACGCTTCGACATAGCCGTCCTGCTCATCCGCTTCGATTTCCATCTGGCTGTAGGTGGAGGAAACGTTCGGGTTTTCGGCCATTGCCGGTGAGTTCGAGGTACCCCAGCTTTCGACGATCTGCCACGCATCTTCGCCGTCAAAGCGATTTTGCTCGGTTCGTTCATCCAGGCTGGTCCGGCCGAACGGCGGAGCCAGCAGCTTTTCTTCCACCGGCCGTCGCTCAGACGCATGCGGATCGGGCACGTGCTCCACGCAGTAAGCCGCTGTTGGCAGCGCCTGCAGACGCTCGAAGGCAATCGGCTGTCCGCAAGTCAGGCAAGTGCCGTAGCTGCCGGCTTGCATACGTGCTAGCGCATCGTTAATGTCGGACAGATGGCGTTCGGCATTTTCCAGCAGGGCAATATCCTTGCCGCGTTCGAACGTTTCGCTGCCGAGATCGGCCGGATGGTTATCGTAGGCGGACAGCTCGCCGGTCTGCTCACGCAGCGCGTGCTCCAATCCGTCATGTTCGTTGCCGGACAGATGGGCGTCGAGCCAGCGCCGTTCCTCCTGAAGCTGGCCAGACAGCTCGGTGAGCTGCGAAGAGCTCAGATGGGAGCGGGATGGATCAGGGGACATGGTCATCGCCTCCTTGGGTTGCTTGGACAGCTATAGTTTAAGCGGAGCCGTCAAGTTTTAGCTAGGTAAATCCTTGCAAGGTACGTCAGAGCGATAAGGAGCGGAACCAACCTATGAAATTTCTGAAGTATTATATCCTCGCGTTTGTCGTGCTGGTGCTCGATCAGGTGACGAAGTGGGTCATTGTCAATCGGTTGATGCTGAACGAATCCCGTTCGGTGATCGGCGAGTTTTTTCAGATCACCTCGCACCGGAATAAGGGAGCGGCATTTGGGATTTTGCAAAATCAGCGCTGGTTTTTCATCGTCATTACGCTTGTTGTCGTGGTCGGGATCATTTGGTATTTGAAGAAAACGATTGATGAAGGCAAACGGCTGCTGCCGGTTGCGCTTGGCTTGCTGCTGGGCGGAGCTGTCGGCAATTTCGTTGACCGTGCGTTGTTCGGAGAGGTTGTCGATTTTCTGCAATTTAATTTCGAATTTACGTGGTTTAATCCGCCGATTTATTACACGTTCCCGATCTTTAATCTTGCGGATTCCGCCATTGTGATCGGTGTCGGACTTATTTTCCTTGATGCGCTGATCAGCTGGCGCCGGGAAGTAAAGGAAGCGAAGGCGGCTAAAGCCGCGGGTCGCGAAAGCGGGGATGTGCAGCCATGAGCAGGCCGGAGGAAAAAGAGCTGCTGGAGGCAAACGAAGCCGAATGGGAGCAGCGCCAGGAATGGATGATTGAGGGCCAGGACGCAGGCGAGCGGATTGACAAATATTTGACCGAGGCGCTGGAGGCCGATATATCCCGTACGCAGGTGCAGCAGTGGATCAAGGACGGCCACGCCACGGTGGACGGCCGGATTGTGAAGCCTAACTACAAGCTGAACGCGGGGGAAGCGTTGTCGCTGCTGATTCCGGAGCCGAAGGAGCTGGAAATTGTCGCTGAGCCGATTCCGCTTGAGGTCGTCTATGAGGACTCGGATCTGATCGTCGTCAACAAGCCGCGCGGCCTCGTCGTTCACCCGGCGGTCGGCCATTATAGCGGGACGCTGGTTAACGGACTGCTGCATCATTGCCAGGACTTGTCCGGCATTAACGGCGTCATGCGGCCGGGTATTGTCCATCGGATCGACAAGGATACATCTGGCTTGCTGATGGCGGCGAAAAATGATCTGGCTCACGGCGGCCTTGCTGCCCAGTTGAAGGCGCATACGGTCAACCGCAAATATATGGCGCTCGTCCACGGCAATGTTCCTCATGATAACGGGACAATTGACGCCCCAATCGGGCGTGACCCGCGCGACCGCAAGCTGTACACGGTAACCGATCGGAACAGCAAGCATGCGGTTACGCATTTTCTGGTGCTGGAGCGCTTCGGCGACTATACGCTGCTGGAGCTGAAGCTGGAAACGGGGCGAACCCATCAAATTCGCGTCCATATGAAATTCATCGGGCATCCGCTTGTCGGCGACCCCGCTTACGGCCCGTCCAAAAGCAAGGGCGTGACGATGGAGGGCCAGGCGCTCCATGCGGCGGTGCTGGGCTTCGATCATCCGCGTACCGGGCAGTATCTGGAGTTTGAAGCGCCGCTGCCGGACGATATGTGCCGGCTGCTGGACGTATTGAAGTTGCGCTGAGACGAGCGCGAGGAACGGAGAGAACGATGGAAGCTATGGAGCAGCTTATTAATCCGAGCGTAAGGCAGATTGAAATTTCGGGCATCCGCAAAATGTCTAATCGGGTCGCCCGGTATCCCGGCGCGATTACATTGACGATCGGCCAGCCGGATTTTCCGACCCCGGCGCATATTTTACAGGCGGGCCGGCAGGCGATTGCCGACAACAAAACATCGTATACGCCAAATGCGGGCTTGCCGGAGCTGCGCGAGGCGGTAGCGGGCTTCGTGCGCAGCAAGTACGGCTTGTCGTACGACGCGGCGGATGAAATTATTGTAACGGCCGGCGCAAGCCAGGCGCTGGACATTACGCTGCGGACGCTGCTGACCGAAGGCAGCGAGGTGATTTTGCCGGGGCCGATCTACCCGGGCTATGAGCCGCTTGTTCGTCTGTGCGGCGGGGTGCCGGTTTATGTGGATACGACGGCGAATGGGTTCAAGCTGACGGCCGAGCTGCTTGAGCCGCATTTGACCGACGAGACACGCTGCGTCGTGTTATGTTATCCGTCAAATCCGACGGGCCGCGTGTTGTCAGTCGAGGAGCAGGAGGCGATTGGACGGCTGTTGGCGGACCGTTCGGTTTTTGTCATCTCCGATGAAATTTACAGCGAGCTGATCTACGACGGTACGCATCGCTCCTTCGCTTCAGTGGCCGGAATGCGCGACAAGACGGTCGTCATCAACGGCTTGTCCAAATCGCATGCGATGACCGGCTGGCGCATCGGCTTCACGCTGGCGCCCGCGTACTTGTCGCGGCATATGGTGAAGGTGCACCAGTACAACGTCACCTGCGCCAGCTCGATTAGCCAGTACGCCGCTGTCGAGGCGTTGACCGCAGGCATCGACGACGCGCTGCCGATGCGCGAGGAGTACCGCCGCCGTCGGGACTACACGTATGACCGGCTAGTGGCGATGGGCTTTGAGCTGGATAAGCCGGAGGGCGCCTTTTATTTGTTCCCTTCGATCAGGCGTTACGGTCTGTCCTCGACGGAATTTGCCATGCGGCTGCTGGATGAGCATCTTGTTGCAGTTGTGCCCGGCGATGCGTTTTCGGCGCTTGGAGAAGGGTATATCCGGTTGTCCTATGCGTATGCGATGGATGTGCTGGAGTCGGGACTTGATCGGCTGGAGGCATTTGTGCGGAAGCTGTAGACGCGTTGGCCGGGCCAGGCTTGCAGACGATGGAAGCGGCTTAAAAGCGGTGTGCCGCCACAGGATCAGGTCAGGGTGTCGGGTCGGTCGAATGTTCTCGGAGCTTCGGTTTTTTCTTGAGACGCTTGGCGCGCAAATGAATACGGTGCAGCAGCAGGTTGAGCGGCTTTCACAAAGTCAGGCTGGTATTGTGCGCCAACTGGACGAGCTGTCGGAGCGTCAGGACGCGTTTGAAGCGAAGCTGGATCGGATTGGTAAACTTGGCATGCAGGAATTGGAAATTGATCGCCTTAAGCGAATCAAATAAATAACGTAACAAAAAAGTCTCCAGCCGCGTTGGGAACGTCCCATGACGCAGACTGGAGACTTTTTTGGTTGAGATGCGGCTTCTTGCCGGGAACATAGCTTTAGAAGTCGGCGATTCACACGCTTCGTTTTTTCCTGTGGTTCACATGTTACGCCGAGCGCCAGCGCAAATAACGTGTCATCACGCCAATCGCCACGTCAATCGCCGCTTCATCCGGCTCCAGCTTGGCATGATGCAGCCCATAGGGCGTGTTGACGCCGAGCCAGAACATGAAGCCGGGAATGCTCTCCAGAAAATAGCCGAAATCCTCGCCGGTCATCGCTTCTGTGCATTCATGCATGGTAATCCCGTGCTCCGTTTGCGTTTCCTGCAGCCAGGCCATAAACGAGCGGGTGACCGTTTCTTCATTATAGACTTGCCGGTAGTTGGAGCCGTAGTCGATCACGGCCTGGCAGGCAAACGATGCCTCGATGCCGCTGACGACGGCTTCCAGCCGGGACTTGACGAGCGCCATCGTCTGAGCGGACAACGTGCGGATCGTGCCCTCCAGCCGTGCGCGTTCAGCGATGATGTTTTGCTTCGTGCCGCCGTCGATTTTGCCTACCGTGATGACGGCTGAGTCAAGCGGATTGACATTCCGTGAAATGATCGTTTGCAGCTGCCCGACCAGCTGGCAGGCGGCGATCACCATATCATTGGCCTGATGCGGGAAAGCCGCATGGCCGCCTTTGCCGATCAGGTCGATAAACAGCTCGGACGTATTTGCAAACAAAATGCCCGGCTTGACCGCAATGGTGCCAACCGGATATTCAGGCGCGATGTGCAGCGCGAATATTTCATCCGGACGAAATTGCTGGAACTCATCGCTTTGCAGCATCGGCAGCGCGCCGCCCGGCCCTTCCTCCGCAGGCTGGAAAATAAACAGCATATCGTCGCCAAGCGGCTGCTCGGCCACTTGCGCCAGCACGCCGAGACCGATGCTCATGTGCAGGTCATGCCCGCAAGCATGCATCATCCCAGGATGCCTGGATTGGAAGTCGTAGCCTGTGTCCTCCTGAATCGGCAGCGCGTCGATATCGGCGCGGTAAGCATACCGGCGGCGCGGCGCCGGTCCGGTGCCTTGGACATGAACGAAGATGCCTGTCCGCCAAGTACGAACCTCCAGTCGTTTCTGAGGCAGCTTGGCGATGAAATCGAGCAAATACGCTTGCGTTTTAAATTCCTGAAAGCCCAGCTCCGGAATCTGATGCAGCTCGCGGCGCACCTGAACGAAGCGGCTAAGGGGAGTAGGAGCAGTCATGTTTTCGGTTCAGCCTCCTTGAGTCGGTTACATGACCGCCCGTTTATGCTGCGGAAGCCAGACAAAGGACACAGCAGCGGCAGCACAAGCGGGCAGCTTGAATGGTCACGTTGTCCATCGGACAAAGCAAAACCCGGCGCTGGAAGCACCGGGCGAAGAAAGCCAACTGACACCAATTACAGCGTGCGCAGGTCTTTCAAAATTTCGGTTTTCGACTTCGTTTTGTCATCAACCTTCTTGATCACACGTGCAGGTGTGCCAGCGACTACGCTGAACTCAGGCACATCTTCGACGACGACAGCGCCCGCCGCTACGACAGAGCCTTGGCCGACACGTACGCCTTCGAGAATAACGGCATTTGCGCCGACGAGCACATCGTCTTCAATCACAACCGGCTGAGCGGAAGGCGGCTCGATAACCCCAGCGAGCACAGAACCTGCGCCGATGTGGCACATTTTACCGACCTTGACGCGTCCGCCGATTACAACGCCCATGTCAATCATCGTGCCTTCGCCGATGGAAGCGCCGATGTTGATCACTGCGCCCATCATGATGATAGCATTGTCGCCGATGCCGACCATGTCGCGGATGACCGCGCCCGGCTCGATGCGGGCGTTAATGCCCTTCAGATCAAGCAGCGGAATTGCAGAGTTGCGGCGGTCATTTTCCACCACGTAATCTTCGATTTTCGCGCCTTGCTCGTCGAGGATCGCCTTGATGTCAGTCCATTCGCCAAACAATACGCCGCTTTTACCGGAAACAAAAGCTTGAATGCCCTCGCCGAAAGCGATGCTCTCCAAATCCGTTCCTTTTACGTATACCTTAACCGGCGTTTTTTTCTTGCTTGTTTTAATGAGGTTGATAACCTCTTCTGTATTCATCTCGATCGACATAACGGGTACAGTCACTCCTTCAAATAAAGTCCTCGCTGCCAGAGCAAACGAAAGACGAACTACATCTTTTATAGCATAATCGACACGTTCTAGCAATGTTTGCCGGATGAAAAGCAGCGGTCAGGCGGAGAAAGCGGCGACGGGCGAGCGGGAGCGGCTAGCGAAAATGCCGGTTGCACTTTGCCCGATGCTGGGATAAACTTGCTGGCTAAAATCATTCATGAAATCAAACGACACGTATTGACAATCCTCTCATGGCGTGGGATAATGCTCGTAACTGAAAAGCACCTTTAAATACAGTCCCGAGAGGCTGACAAGGTGAACGAGGAAACGAACGGTCCATGCCCGGAATGAATCCGTCAGGCGCTGTCTGGCGGATGCTCCGGACGGACGTGTTCTTTTTACGCGCACACAACCTTGTCGATCCGGCAAGGTTTTTTTGGTGTCTTGCCGCGTCGGCGGAACGCAGGGCATCAGCGGTAGGGAGGCGGAGATCATGCAGCAAACGGATCATGTTTTGATGGATGAAACGGCGATTCGCAGAGCGCTGACGCGCATCGCGCATGAAATATTGGAGCGCAACAAGGGCTTTCAGGATTGCATTCTCGTTGGCATCCGCACGCGGGGCATTCATCTGGCGCGGCGGATTGCAGACCGCATTCATGAGATCGAGGAAGTGACGGTTGTTGTCGGCGAGGTGGATGTGACCAAATACCGCGATGATCGTACGGTGTCGTTGGAAACGGTCGGGGCGCCGGACAACGATCTGACAGCCGAACAGACTCAGGAAGAGCTGGCGGTACATAATAAGAAGATCATTTTGGTGGACGATGTGTTATATACAGGCCGAACGGTGCGGGCGGCGATGGACGCGCTGATGGATCTCGGGCGGCCGCAGATGATTCAGCTGGCTGTGCTGGTGGACCGCGGACATCGGGAGCTGCCGATCCGGCCCGATTACGTCGGGAAAAACATCCCGACCTCCCGGATGGAAAGCATTGAGGTGCAGCTGACGGAATCGGATGACATGGATCAAGTGTTGATTACAGGACAGAGGAGGCCAAGCGAATGACACAGCTACTTCAATCCAGCAAGCACCTGCTCGGCACAAAAGGAATGGCCGCAAGCGAGCTGACTGCGATTCTCGACCGGGCCGCGTACTGGGAGCAATATCCGGTTAAGGTGACCGGCCATTTGCAGGGGCGGTTTGTCGCCAATATGTTTTTCGAGAATAGCACACGGACGCGTTTTTCCTTCGAGGTTGCCGAGAAGCGACTGGGCGCGGAGGTGCTGAACTTCGCAGCAGCTGTCTCCAGCGTGCAGAAGGGCGAGTCGATCTACGATACGGTTCGGACGCTGGAGTCGATGGGGATCGACGCTGGCGTAATCCGGATGAAGCCGAACGGACTGCTGCCAGAGCTGGCCTCCCGCATCAAGGTGCCGCTGATCAACGCGGGCGACGGCAACAGTGAGCATCCGACGCAGGCGCTGCTGGATTTGTACACGATGCGCAAGCAGTTCGGCGAGTTCAAAGGGCTGAAGGTGGCCATCGTCGGCGATATTCAGCACAGCCGCGTAGCCAGGTCGAATCTGTGGGCGCTGCAAACGCTGGGCGCCGAGGTGAGCTTCTGCGCGCCGCCGCAGATGCGGGCGGATGAGCTGGCTGAGCATGCGCCGTACGTCACGATCGAGGAAGCGCTGCGCGCGGATGTGGTGATGATGCTGCGCGTGCAGCTGGAGCGTCACGAGGGCACGATTTTTGGCTCTGCCGAGGAATACCGCGCCGCTTACGGCCTGACAGCCGAGCGGGCTGCGCAAATGACGCCGCATGCGATCATTATGCACCCGGCTCCGTTTAACCGGAATGTCGAGATCGACGATGAGCTGGTTGAATGCGAGCGGTCGAAAATTTTCCAGCAAATGAGCCACGGCGTGCCGATCCGGATGGCGGTCATCGAGCGTGCGCTTAGCTAGGACGCGAGGCGCACACGGCAGGCGCGATGGCGATAAAACTGCCGGAGCGCATCTGACCGCAGCCAACGAAGCTTGATTGACGCAGCTTGGCGCCGGCTTTCTGTAATGGAAAACGAAGCGCGGCGCAAGATTTGCAATAGATGAATAACATGGAGGTTCTTATGGGCATCTGGATACTGAACGCAAGCGTCGTAACCGCAGGTAATGAACGGGGAACAAAACATGTGCTGATCGAAGGCCAGACGGTTGCGCGGATCGTCGACGGCGGTCCGGCGCCGGACACGGCGGGGCATACCGTCGTTGATGCGGCAGGCAAGCTGCTGACGCCGGGGCTGATCGACATGCACGTGCATTTGCGCGAGCCGGGGTTCGAGCATAAGGAAACGATCGCTACGGGGACGCGCTCGGCGGCACAGGGCGGATTTACAACGATCGCCTGCATGCCGAATACACGTCCGGTCATCGACACGGTGGATACGGTGAACTATGTGCTGGACAAAGCGAAGACGGAAGGCATCGTACGCGTGCTGCCCTACGGCTGTATTACGAAGGGCGAGCTGGGCCGCGAGCTGACCGACTTCGACGCGCTGAAGGCAGCAGGCGTGATCGGCTATACCGATGACGGCGTCGGCGTGCAAAGCGCGCAAATGATGAAGGACGCGATGGCGAAGGCCGCGTCGATCGGCATGCCGATCATCGCGCACTGTGAGGACAATACGCTGGTCGAGGGAGCTGCTTTTTCCGAAGGCGAGTTCGTCCGCAAGCACGGCTTGAAAGGAATTCCGAACGAGTCGGAGGCGATTCATGTCGGACGTGACATCCTGCTGTCAGAGGCAACGGGCGCGCATTACCATGTGTGCCATGTGAGCACGGAGCAGTCGGTACGCCTGATTCGTCATGCGAAGCAGATCGGCATCAAGGTAACGGCGGAGGTTTGCCCGCATCACCTGCTGCTGTCCGACGAGGACATTCCGGGCATGGACGCCAACTGGAAAATGAACCCGCCGCTTCGCACCCCGCGTGATGTACAAGCCTGCATCGAGGGGCTGGTCGACGGCACGATTGATATCGTGGTCACCGACCATGCGCCGCATAGCGAGGAAGAAAAGGCGCGCGGCGTCGATCTCGCACCGTTTGGCATCGTCGGCTTCGAGACAGCGTTCCCGCTGCTGTACACGAAATTCGTCGCGACCGGCGAATGGACGCTGGAGTTTCTAGTGGAGAAGATGACGAAGCTGCCTGCCGAGGTGTTTGGATTGCCGTGGGGCACGATCGCTGAGGGTAAACCGGCTGATCTGACTTTGATTGACCTGGAAACAGAGCGCGAGGTTGATCCTGCCGCGTTTGCTTCCAAGGGACGCAACACCCCGTTTACAGGCTGGAAGCTGCAAGGCTGGCCGACGATGACCGTCGTCGACGGCAGCATCGTCTGGAGCGCGTAAGCGGACCGCTGCTGCACGAATACGACGGAAGGCCTGGTCCTGACAGTCTTTCGCACACATACAGCATTACCATTTACAGAAGGAGTGAAGATCCATGCAGGCAAGATTGTTGTTGGAAGACGGTACATTGTTTACCGGCAAAGCGTTCGGAAGCACCGGCGACTCGGTTGGCGAGGTCGTCTTTAATACAGGCATCACGGGATATCAGGAGGTGCTTTCGGACCCTTCTTACTGCGGGCAGATCGTCACGATGACGTATCCGCTGATCGGCAACTACGGGATTGCGCGCGATGACTTTGAGTCGATTCGTCCGTTCATCCACGGGTTTGTCGTGCGGGAGCATGAGGCGGTGCCGAGCAACTGGAGAGCGGAATATTCGCTTGACAGCCTGCTGAAGGAGTACGGCATTATCGGGATCAGCGGCGTTGACACCCGGATGCTGACGCGCCGGATTCGCCACCACGGTGTTATGAAGGGCATTTTGACAACCTCGGACAAACGGGTGGAGGAGCTGCTGGAGCAGATGAAAGGAACTGCGCTGATGACCGATCAGGTATCGCGTGTGTCCACAAAATCGGTATACAGCGCACCGGGCACGAAGGAGCGGGTTGTGCTCGTTGATTTCGGCTCGAAAAGCGGTATTCTCCGCGACTTGACGAAGCGCGGCTGCGACGTTGTTGTCGTGCCTCAGGACGCGACAGCCGAGCAAATCCGCCGGCTTGCACCGGACGGCATTCTGCTGTCCAACGGCCCTGGGGACCCGAAGGATGTGCCGCATGCGGCGAGCATGATCGCCGAGCTGCTTGGCGAGTTCCCGATCTTCGGCATCTGTCTCGGGCATCAGCTGTTTGCGCTCGCAAGCGGCGCGGATACCGAGAAGCTCAAGTTCGGCCATCGCGGCGGCAACCATCCGGTCAAGGATCTGCAATCCGGCCGTTGCTACATCACCTCGCAGAATCACGGGTACACGGTGAAGGAAGAATCCATCGCAGGCACGGAGCTGGAAGTGACGCACATCAATAACAATGACCGGACGATTGAAGGCTTGCGCCACAAGCAATTCCCGGCTTTCTCCGTGCAATATCATCCGGAGGCGGCTCCAGGGCCGTTTGACTCCAGCTACTTGTTCGACGACTTCCTGACGATGATCCGCGATCATAAGCGGAATGCGCCGAAGCCGCCGCGTCAGGCGCAAATTGCTGCAGCGTACGAAGCGTCCAAACCTGCAGCCGGAACCGACTCGAAAGGAGAATTATCCTATGCCAAAAAATAATGAACTCAAAAAAATTCTCGTCATCGGTTCGGGCCCGATTGTCATCGGCCAGGCGGCGGAATTTGACTACGCCGGTACGCAGGCTTGCCAGGCGTTGAAGGAAGAAGGCTACGAGGTCATCCTGATCAACAGCAACCCGGCCACGATCATGACCGATACAAACATGGCCGATAAAGTATATATCGAACCGATTACGCTGGAATTTGTGACGCAAATTATTCGCCAGGAGCGTCCCGACGGCTTGCTGCCGACGCTGGGCGGACAAACCGGCTTGAACATGGCGGTGGAGCTGGCACGCGCAGGCGTGCTGGAGCGCGAAAACGTCAAGCTGCTCGGAACGCAGCTGTCGGCGATTGAGCAAGCGGAAGACCGCGACCTGTTCCGCGACCTGATGCGCGAGCTGGAGCAGCCGGTGCCGGATAGCGTCATCGTAACGACGGTTGAGGAAGCGGTGACGTTTGCGAACGAGATCGGCTACCCGATCATCGTTCGTCCGGCTTACACGCTGGGCGGTACGGGCGGCGGTATTTGCGCCAGTGAAGAGGAGCTGCGCGAGACGGTAGCATCCGGTATTCGCTACAGCCCGATTAACCAGTGTCTGATTGAGAAAAGCATCGCAGGCATGAAGGAAGTCGAATACGAAGTCATGCGCGACGCCAACGATAACTGTATCGTGGTGTGCAACATGGAAAACTTCGACCCGGTTGGCGTACACACAGGCGATTCCATCGTCGTTGCGCCGAGCCAGACGTTGTCCGACCGCGAGTACCAGATGCTCCGCTCGGCTTCGCTGAAAATTATTCGCGCGCTGAGCATCGAAGGCGGCTGCAACGTGCAGTTCGCGCTTGATCCGCACAGCTACCAATATTATGTCATCGAAGTAAACCCGCGGGTAAGCCGCTCCTCGGCGCTGGCGTCCAAGGCGACTGGCTACCCGATCGCAAAAATGGCGGCGAAAATCGCCATCGGCTACACGCTGGACGAAATCGTCAACCCGGTTACCGGCCAGACGTACGCTTGCTTCGAGCCGACGCTTGACTATATCGTATCGAAAATTCCACGCTGGCCGTTCGACAAGTTTACTTCGGCGAACCGCAAGCTGGGGACACAAATGAAAGCAACCGGCGAAGTTATGGCCATCGGCCGGACATTCGAGGAGTCCATCCACAAAGCAATCCGGTCGCTTGAAATCGGCGTCCATCGCTTGTTCCTCAAGGAAACGGATCTGCTGGACCAGGCGACGCTGGAAAGCCGTCTGATCAAGCCGGACGACGAGCGGATGTTCCTGATTGCCGAAGCGCTGCGCCGCGGCTATTCGGTTCAACAAATACAGGATCTGACCAAAATCGACTGGTGGTTCCTGTATAAGCTGGAAGGCATGATCCAGTTTGAGCAAGAGCTGCTGGCGCCTGAGCTGTCCGCCGAGCTGCTGCTGGATGCGAAACGCAAAGGCTTCACGGATCGCGCGATTGCTGAAGTGCGCCGCGGTGCGGATCAAGGGCTGAACTTGACGCAGGAAGCGGACGTGCGCGCTTACCGACTGGGACTGAGCATCAAGCCGGTCTACAAAATGGTTGATACTTGCGCCGCTGAATTTGAAGCGACGACGCCTTACTACTACTCGACTTATGAGACGGAAGACGAAGTGAAGGCAACGACGAAGCAGAAGGTTGTTGTACTTGGCTCCGGTCCGATCCGGATCGGTCAAGGGATTGAATTTGACTACTCGACCGTTCATGCGGTATGGGCGATTCAGGCAGCCGGCTATGAAGCAGTCATTATCAACAACAATCCGGAGACGGTTTCGACGGACTTCAATACGTCGGACCGGCTGTACTTCGAGCCGCTGTTCTTCGAGGATGTCATGAACGTAATCGAACGCGAGCAGCCGATCGGCGTTATCGTTCAGTTCGGCGGGCAAACGGCGATCAACCTGGCTGCTCCGCTGTCGGCGGCAGGCGTGCGGATTCTCGGCACCGACCTGGCCAACATCGACGCGGCGGAAGACCGCAAGAAGTTCGAAGCGCTGCTGCGCAGTCTGGACATTGCTCAGCCTCCAGGCGGCACAGTTACCTCAGTCGACCAGGCGGTTGGCATGGCGGCTAACTTCGGCTATCCGGTGCTGGTGCGCCCTTCGTACGTACTGGGCGGCCGGGCGATGGAAATCGTCTACTCCGATGAAGAACTGCTCAGCTACATGGAATATGCGGTGAAAATCAACCCGGAGCATCCGGTACTGATTGACCGTTACATGCTCGGCAAGGAAGTTGAAGTGGACGCGATCTGCGATAAGGACACGGTGCTCATTCCGGGCATTATGGAGCATATCGAGCGCGCTGGCGTTCACTCCGGCGACTCGATTGCAGTGTACCCGACACAGACAATTTCGGCGGAGCTGAAAGCGAAAATTATCGACATTACCACGAAGATCGCCCGCGGTCTGCAGGTAGTCGGACTTGTTAACATCCAGTTCGTTATCTTCCAGGACGAAGTGTACGTCATCGAGGTAAACCCGCGCTCCTCGCGTACGGTGCCGTTCCTGAGCAAAATTACGAACATCCCGATGGCGAACGTGGCAACCCGTGTGATCATGGGCGAAACCTTGAAGGATATGGGCTACGAAACAGGTCTGTGGCCGGAAGATACTTACGTATCTGTCAAAGTGCCGGTGTTCTCCTTCGCCAAGCTGCGCCGCGTGGATACGACGCTTGGTCCGGAGATGAAATCGACGGGCGAGGTTATGGGCCGCGACAAAACATTTGCCAAGGCGCTGTATAAAGGCTTGATCGGCTCCGGCATGAAGGTGCCGCCGACAGGCGCGATTATTGCAACGATTGCCGATAAGGATAAAGAAGAAGCGACGGAAATTTTGCGCGGCTTCGGCACAATCGGCTACCGCATCATTGCCACCGGCGGGACGGCGGATGCGCTGGAAGCAGCGGGTCTGAACGTGACGCGTGTGAACAAGCTGAGCGAAGGCTCGCCGAACATTCTCGATCTGATTCGCAACGGCGAAGCGCACTTTGTCGTCAACACCCTGACCAAGGGCAAGCTGCCGGAACGCGACGGCTTCCGCATCCGCCGCGAAGCGGTCGAAAACGGCGTCGTCTGCATGACCTCGCTGGATACGGTCAAGGCGCTGCTGCACGTGCTGGAGTCGATTTACTTCCAGTCCACGGCTATGCCTGTACACAGTTAATACGTCTGATCGACATACATCATTACGAAGTAGCACAGCGTCCCTCGGGGCCTGTGCTACTTGTCTGCATGGGTGAACTGGCATGCGAATGAAGCGTTTGTGAGCCAAGGAGCTGCCTGAACTATAAATGGAACCATCGACTGGAGGAGAAGCTATGAGCAAAAACCTGACATCGGTTGCGGAGCGCATCATTGTCGCGCTGGACTACCCAACCGCGCAAGAGGCTGAAGCGCTTGTTCGTTCGCTGGAGGGCATTCCGTGTTATATGAAGGTAGGCATGCAGCTGTTTTACAGCGCAGGTCCGCAGTTCGTCACGGAGTTGAAGGAGAAGGGCTACAACGTGTTCCTGGATCTGAAAATGCACGACATTCCGAACACGGTCAAAGGCGGGGCGGAAAGCATCACGCGGCTGGGCGTCGATATGTTTAACGTACACGCGGCGGGCGGCGTTAAGATGCTGGAAGCAGCGCGTGAAGGTGTGGAAAAGGGCCTGACCGGAGCTGGCAGCGCGGCCAAACGTCCGCTGTTGATCGCCGTGACACAGCTCACCAGCACAAGTCAGGCGGTGCTGAATGACGAGATCGGCATTGCCGGCAGCGTGGAGGACGCAGTCATCCGCTACGCGGAGCTTGCGAAGTCAGCCGGTCTGGACGGCGTTGTGGCTTCGCCGCTGGAAGTCGCCGCGATCAAGCATGCTTGCGGAGCTGGCTTTGTGACGGTAACGCCGGGCATTCGGCCTGCTGGAGCCGAGATTCTGGACCAGTCGCGGGTCATGACTCCTCCACAAGCGTTTGCTCAAGGCACCGATTATATCGTCATCGGTCGGCCGATTACGGCGGCTGTGGACCCGCGCGCCGCGCTTGAGGCGATTGTGGCGTCGGTGTAACGAACAGATGAGCAGCAGAACGGGGCTGCGCACGCTTAACTGATTTTGCTGGAGCTTTAGTATTCGATCAATCGAACCGAGGGAGAGATTCTACAATGAGCGAAACGACGATTCGTATCAATCCGCAGCTTTCTGAGCAAATCGCAACCGACCTGCTGGCCATCGGCGCGGTTGCGCTGCGCCCGCAGCAGCCTTTTACATGGACTTCGGGGCTGAAGTCGCCGATTTATTGCGATAACCGGCTGACGATTTCCTTCCCGGACATTCGCGAGCGGATCGCTGACGCCTTCGTAGCGCTGATCCGTGACAACTTCCCGGATGCCGAAGTGATCGCAGGCGCAGCGACTGGCGGTATTCCGCATGCTGCCTGGGTAGCCGCCAAGCTTGGCCTGCCGATGGTGTATGTGCGCGATAAGGCGAAGGGGCATGGCAAAGAAAATTTGATCGAAGGGCTGATCAAGCCAGGGCAAAAGACGGTTGTCATCGAGGACCTTATTTCCACCGGCGGCAGCTCACTCAAGGTAGCGCAGGCGGTCAACGCGGCTGGAGCCGAGGCGCTGTCCGTGCTCGGTATTTTCTCCTACCAGTTCGACAAGGCCAAGGAAGCGTTTGACGGCGGAGGCATTCCGTTTGAGACGTTGACGAACTATACGACGCTGATCAACGTCGCAGTAGGACAGGGCAGCATTCAAGAGCAGGATGTCGCTGCGCTGCAGGCATGGAGAGCGAATCCAAGCGAATACGGCAAGTAAGCTGAGCCAGGCCAAGTACGGCCTACATACAAAGACACCTCCTTCAACCACACGAAACGGGATTGACCCTGGTGGATAAGGAGGTGTCTTTTTTCTGCGAAGAATCACTTTCTTGCTCGTTATGACCGAAGCTCCGTGAAGGTTTCTTTGCAAAATTTGCGTTTCGATTCTTTTTCGTGAGGTGAGCCTAGTTGCTATAAAACGGGGCCGAGCCGCGTCTTTCTTAAGACTATAGAATTTATAAGTTTTCAGCGAGGCTGAATAATTCTATAGTCGCAAGAAAAGCTACCGCTAAAACACGGATGTATTTTCATCGAAGGTGCTTCGATCCGAAGCTTTTCTTATAGCTGCAGTCGAAAGGAGGCAAAACCATTGGAAATTCCGGATTCCGACTATTTCAAAGAAACTTTCCACGCCTTCTATCCGACAGTACGCCGCAAGCTGCTCGCGTTGCTGCGTGATGAGGCGATAGCTGAAGATTTGGCGCAGGAAGTGTTTCTGCGGCTATATCGCAACCCGCCAGACGAGCCAGGAGCAATCGGGGCATGGCTCCAGCGGGTGCTGACACGGATTGCCTATGACTATATGAGAAAGAAAGCGCGTGACGCGGCTTTGCAGAGCAAGCAAGAGCAGGCGGTGCAAACGATGGAGCGGCAACAACCCTCCAGTGAAGAGCAATTGCTGCTGCAACTGGAGCAGGAGGAGCTGAGAGAATGGCTGGAGCAGCTTCCTGAGCGTGATCGCAAGGTACTGCTGCTTCGGTATTCCGGTTACAGCTACGCGGAAATCGCCGAGCAGATGCAGGTGAACCCGCCATTGATCGGGTCATGGCTGCAGCGGGCTACGGTCCGGCTGAAGCGGCAGGCTGAAGCAAGCACAGTGTCAAATTCCATGAAATAGGAAGGAGCTAAAAGGAATGAGAGAAAAAGCATTGGAGGCCGGGAAGCAGCAGGCGGCTTCAGCAGCAGGCGATGGGGTTATTGCGACGGATACTGGCCGAAATACGGAAGAAGAGCATGAGCTGATAGCAGCTGCCTGGCAGCGTCTGCAGGGAAAGCTGCAGCCAGCCGAACGTGCGCCAGCGTGGGCTGTGTGGTCGGAGTTACGCGAGCGCCAAGCGTCTGATGAAGGCGGAGCGACGGAGGCAGAGACGGGTGTAAGCAGAGCTGCGACTGTAGCTGCAGCGAGCCGTGTTTCGGGAGGCCGTACGGTCATAGCCGAGGCTGAGAGCGGCGAATTCGACGCGCAGCCGACAGTGGCGCTGGCGGCTAGTGGCAAGCTGACCATGGACAGCGATGCTCAGGCCTCCGAAAGGCGCCATACTGGTAGTGAAAGCCTCAGCGCCGAGTCATCCGATATGGGGCAGCGCCAACGCCGACGATTGTCCGTGTGCTCCAGAAAATGGGTGGGTGCGCTTGCCGCTGCTTGCCTCGCAGTGCTCATTTTGGCGACGCCAACGGGCAACAAAGCTTTGGCTGCATTATTGAACCAATTTCGCATGCAGCAGGTGACCGAGGTGAGGGAGGATGATCTGGAACGGCTGCTGACGATGGCGATAGGCGACGGCAACCGGACAGAAGAAATGAACAAATTCGGCACGTTCACCCGCCAGTCAGGTACGGCTATGGGCAGGGTAACGGCGGAGCAGGCCAAGGAAGTGCTGGGCAAGCCGCTCAACCTGCCGGCTGATTTACAACTTGACAAGTACCAGCTGAGAGTCGGCTCGACCGATGAAATTACGTTCAAGATTCGGGTTGACGAGATTAACAAAACGATGAAGCATATGGGAGCGGTAAAGCTGCTGCCGCAATCGGTCGATGGAAAGACCATTAAGCTGAAGACGGGGCCAATTATTTTTGCTTATCCGCTTGGCGCGCGGGGCGGCTATACGCTGGAGCAGCAACCGGTTCCGGTGATTGAGGTGGAAGAGGCTGTACCCGTCGCGGAAGCACTCGAAGCGGTGCTGGACTTCCCGCTGCTGCCGGATACAGTCAAGCAAAGCTTGCGCCATGCAGATGTCACCAGCGGAGGCAGCATGCCGCTGCCGGTCATCACAGGGATGCAGACGGAAAAGGTTAAGGTCGGCTCCAGCGATGTGCTGCTGCTTTCTGAGAAGGGGGACAAGGGAGAGCTGTATTATAAAGCGACCTGGGTGCAAAATGGCATGCTGCTGGAGCTGAATGGCGTGCAGACGCTTACGACCCGTGAAGCCATGCTCGCCAAGGTGAAGGAGCTGATCGGATCGTGAGTTTGGCGGCGATTGAGGCGGTGGCGCTTACCAAAGCCTACAGCAACGGCCGAGGCTGCCGCAACATTACGCTGCGTGTGGAACAGGGGGAAGCCTTTGGCTTCCTCGGTCCCAACGGCGCAGGGAAAAGCACATTTGTTAAAATGCTTGTTGGTCTGGTACGGCCTTCGAGCGGTCAGGCAACATTGTTCGGGCAGCCGATCGGCTCCCTGGAAGCAAGGCGGCTGATCGGTTATTTACCTGAGCTGTATCGGTATCAGGAATGGCTGACTGGCGAAGAAGTGCTTAGGCTTCATGCCCGTCTCTGCGGGCTGGACAAGACGCAGACGAAACGGCAGCTGCCGGAGCTGCTGGAGGAGGTAGGGATCGGGTTGCGCGGCCGTGACCGGGTGAAATCGTATTCCAAGGGCATGCAGCAGCGTCTCGGTCTGGCTTGCGCACTTGTTGGCAATCCAAAGCTTGTTTTTCTGGACGAGCCGTCCTCGGCCCTCGACCCTCTGGGTCGGTTGGACGTCCGCCAGCTGCTGCAGCGGCTGCGGCGCAGAGGAGTGACGATTTTCCTCAATTCGCATCTGTTGGAGGAGGTCGAGGCACTTTGCGATCGGGTGGCACTGCTGAATAACGGCCAGGTTTTGCAGACAAGTGTTGTCCGGAATGTGCTGCAGGAGCAGGCAAAGTGGCAGTTTCACGTCAGCGGCTTTACGTTGCCTGTACTGGATTGGCTGCGCGAAGTGTCAGGGCTTGATATTCGCTTGAGTGCAGAGGAAACGGGCAACGACGGCTCAGAGCAAGTAGCTGACGGCGGGCAATGGAATGAAGCATTGACGCGGGCCAGTGGCGTACCGGGGGCCTCTTCTTCCGATGAGGTGTGGCTGGAGGCGACGCTGGAGCACGATGAACAGGCAGGCTGGGTCAACCAATTGCTGATCGAGCACGGTTTGACGCTTTATGAAGCTCGCAAATCCGTCGTCCGGCTGGATTCATGGTTTCAGGGCGCTGTTTCCGGCTTGAACCACAGGGGGGAACGATGATGCTGATCATGGTCCGAATGACATGGCTGGAGCTGCTGCGGAAGCGGGTATTGCTGATTACGATGCTGATGAGTGTACTGTTTTGCTTCATTTTCGCTTATGTCGGGAATGCGATCGGAGGCGAGCTGCGAAGGCCAGGGCTGGATACGGGAAGCATTTCCTTCGTGATGGAAAGCTTTGGGCGGGGGGCGATGATTTTATCGCTTGGCTTCTTCTTCGGCTCGTTTGTGCTGGCCTTCCTGTGTATATTCAGTTCGTTTTCCGTCGTATCAGGGGAAGCGGAGCAAGGCGTTTTGCTGTCTGTGCTGCCGAGGCCTTTGCCGCGAACGCACTGGTACATCGGACGATGGCTCGGCTTTGTCAGCTTTGGCATCGGGTATGCCGCCGTGCTATTCACCGCGATTTTAACGATTACGAGCTGGTACGCTGCCATTCCCCGCAGCCCGATGGCGATCCTGACGGCGTTTCTGCTGTTTGCGGCTGTGGTGCCGCTGCTTGTGTCGGTGTCGATGCTCGGCTCCTGCCTGCTTTCGGGTCTCGGCAACGGGACTGTGCTGACCATGTTGTACGGCGCAGGCTGGCTCGGCGGGATGATTGAAAAGGTGGCGACGGTCTTCGGATTGGAGGAGAAGTCAATCGAGCCGCTGCTCCGCATTGCCGGGCTTATTTCCCTCATCATGCCGACAGATTCGCTGCAGCGCAGAATGCTGGGCGAGCTGCTTGGTCTCGATGAAATCAGCGGGCTGATTGATATACAGCGGGTGTTGGCTCTATTTAGCTTGGGCGGGAATATGCCTTCGAACTTGTTTATTGGCTATGCAGCGCTGTATACGGCTGCTGCTTTTGTTACCGGTCTGCTGCTGTTCCGGCACAAAGATTTTTAGCTGCATGTTTAGCTGCTACAAAGAACCCTCTATCGAGGCCATTCAGAGCGCCTGTGGTCAGAGGCAGCTTTTTTATGGTTATGCAACTGTTCAGCTTTGCTGATGCTTTATAGATTATATAATTGCCAAAACGACCTTCGCAGATGGAAGGTCGTTTTTGGCAACTGTTCATGTTGAAGCAGGAGGGACGGGTCTACGGCGAAAAGTTTCCGTCGGCTGCTGGAGCAAGCTTTTGGACGCATCGAGTGTACTTGACTGACTCAGGTTTGCTCCCGCCAGCGGACGGCAAGCCGTTTCGCTTATTTGTTCAGCAGGGCGAGCCGGTAGGCGTATTCGAATAAAAATTCGAACGCCTCCAAATGCCGCTTCGCTTCAAACGCATTGGCGCCCCAGGCGCAAACCCCGTGCTTGCGGATCAAAATGCCGGGTATACGCGGCAAAATGGATTGCTCCACCAGCGCGGCGATGCGCGGAATGTCGGCGTAGTTCGGGACGATCGGAATGTCGATCTGAGCTTCCTCATCCCAGATGTTGAACGCCTTGATCAGCTCCACGCCGTCAATCGGCACGCTGCCCCGCTCGGCGTACAGCTCGGAGATGACATTGTTGAAGACGGTATGCACATGGAAAATTGCGCCGGCGCCGGTTGCTTTGTAAATTTCGCAATGAATGAGCGTTTCGGCGGAAGGACGCAGCGAAGTCGCTTCAATCGGCTGGCCGGACTGGTCCACAAGCAAGTAATCGGTCGGCGTATGGACAGACTTGTCTTTGCCGCTTGCGGTGACGGCGAAGGCGAACTGCTCACGCTCAAACGGGCCGACGCGAATGGACAAGTTGCCGCTGGTGCCGGGAAACCAGTTGCGGTTTGCGAGCAAGGTCTTGATATCGCGCAGCTCGGCGAACGCCTGCTGCTTGTCCTCTAACGTAAGGTGGCTGAAGTTCATCGTGCAGGTGTCTCCTTCAGTTCGGATATCACATCATAAAAGGTTTCAAACGGCTTGTAGTTCAAGCGCAGCTCCTCGCACAGGTCGATCAGCTGCGCTCTGGCGAACACTTTGTCCACCAGCTTCGCTCCGGCGAAATCCGTCACGCTGTCTCCGATCAGAATGCGTTCATATTGCTCGGTCGGATAGCGGCGAATAATCGCCGTCTTGCACATGCCGCAATCGTTGTCGCAGTGCGCATCACATGCGTGCGGCCAGGTGATGCGGATGTGCGAGCCGCTGAAGTCGCTGCCGTTGCAATAAATATGCGCCTGCGGAATCGGAAAAGCCGAAAGCACCGGATAGACGAAAAAGTCGATGCCGCCGCTAGTCACGAGAAATTGAACCTGCTCCTGCGCGCAATAAGCAAGCAGCTCGGCGAAGCCGTCGCGAATCCGCACATTGCCGATCGCATAATCGGCGACCTCCTGTCGGCGCTCGGTCGGCAGCAGGGCGAACATGCGCCCTACGCCTTCCCGGATCGAGATTTGCTTGCTGAGCACTTGCTCGACCAGCTTCTCCCAGCCTTCCGGCTTAAAATGCTTCATGATCGCGACAATATTGTCGTTGATCGTAATCGTGCCGTCAAAGTCGCAAAAGATGATGCGCTGGCGCTGCCCGTCTTGTAAGGTGCTCGTCATTCCTTGATCCCCCAGGCGTCAATCGCGGCCTGAAGCTCAGGACGCCCGTCAGCGGCATAAGCGCGCAGCGGCACGCCCGCGAGGCACGCGTCCATCGCTTGGCGGAAGGCGCGTCCGCCTGCTGCGGCTCCTTGCGGATGCCCATGTACGCCGCCGCCTGCATTGACGACGACATCGCGGCCGAAGTCGCGCAAAATCCACGGCACCAGACCGGGATGAATGCCGGCGGACGGCACGGGGAAGCTTGCGGCCAGCGCAAGCGGCTGCTCCGGCGCTGCGCCCGGCGTGTAATCGGTTGCCTGACGGGTCAGCAGCGCGTCCTTGATCGCCATATTTTCCGCCAGCGGCATCACAACAGAGCCGTAAGGCGACGGGAACAGCACCAGATCGGCGCCGGCGAGCCGCATCAGCTTGCCAAGCAGCACATTGGCGGCGATGCCATGGTAGGCCGACGGGTAGTAGGCGCCCGCCAGTGCCGGATGCGCCATGATCGGCACGTTGACGTCAGGATGCCGGGCCAGCTCGCTCAGCGCGTCGAAGCCGTAGGCCAGCACGTTGAACAGCAGCGCGTTGGCGCCTGCGCCGATGGCCCGCTTCGCCTGCTCGATCAGCCCGAAGGTCGGGCCGGTCAAGTTGGCGGCGTACAGCAGCTTTTGCCCGGTTTCGCTTTCGGCTTGCGCGGCCGCCTGCATGCACGTCGCTACACGCCGTTCGATCGGCGTCAGCGGGTTTTCGAATAAAATTTCATCGTCCTTGATCAGATCGACGCCGCCAAGCGCCTGCTGGTAAAATTGCTCGCGCAGCGCCGGAAGATCGTGGCCGATAACCGATTTGAAAATGCTCATCAGCAGCGGACGCTCCTGCACGCCGAGCAGGTCGCGCACGCCCTGCAGTCCGAAGCGCGGTCCGGCGAAGGCCGACAGGAAGCCGGCGGAGAACGACAGGTCGATCAGCTTGATGCGGCCATCCATCGACAGCTTGCCGAAGACGGTGACGAGCAGCGCGGGAATATCCCGGCTGAAATTGACGTCCGGGTAGGCGATGCGAATATCTGCATACCGTTCGCCCGGCTGGGCTTGCTCAGGCTCATGAACGGTTACGTCGACGACCTGGCCCAAATGCCGCTCCATCTCAGCTTTGCGCGCCTCAGGCAAGTCGGTCCAGCTGCCCACGGTCAGGCCGACCGCAATGCCGAGCGCTTTTTTATGAAAATCAGCCTTGTCGTCGTAAGTGCGATAAGTCGCGATGCAAGTCGAGGCATAGGTTGCTAAGGTCAAAGTGGGGACGCCCCTTTGCTGTTATTTGTTGGTTGACGCTGCGGAGTCGCTGATGACTGCGCCGATTTCGGCAGCCCGGCTGGCTGAGCGCAGCACGGCCTGAGCGACGGCTTCCGGGAAGCCGCGGCTGGCAAGCAGCTCCAAGGCCGCCTGCGTTGTGCCGTTCGGCGAGGTGACCTTGCGCCGCAGCTCGGCGGGCTCCTCGCCGGTCAATTCGACCATACGCGCCGCTCCAAGCACCGTTTGCACGGTTAGCCGGCGAGCTTCGTCCCGGTCCAGACCGCCCTGAATGCCGCCTTCAATCATCGCTTCCATCATATAGTAAATATAAGCGGGGCCGCTGCCGGACAAGCCGGTGATCGAGTCGAGCAAGGGCTCCTCAACAATGCTGACGATGCCGGTTGAACGGAATATTTGCTCGGCGACGGCGCGCTGCTCCTCGGTTGCGGCGGCTGAAAAGCTCAGCCCCGTTGCGCCAAGACCGATTGTGCTTGAGGTGTTCGGCATCGTGCGGGCAAGCGGAATGGCGCTGCTGCCAAGCAGCCCGGAAATCGTTTCGGTCGATAATCCGGCAATCACGGAAACGACCAGCTGCCGCTCGCTCATCAGCCCTTGCAAGCCGCGGACGCCCTCGACGGCGTCCTTCGGCTTGAAGGCGATCACGACGACATTTGCTTCCCGAATCGCTTGTTCTTTCTCGGAAGGGTGAAGCGACTGGCGAATGCCGTACGTTTGCGCCAGCTCCTGCAGCCGTGCTTCATTCGAGCGGTTGGTCACGAAAATTTGCTCCGGATGAACGCCGCCCTGATCAATAAGGCCGCGAATGATTGCTTCGGCCATGGAGCCTGCTCCGACGAAGGCGATCCGCAGGGAGGACCAGATGGTGGACATAGAGAACAGCTCCTTTTCAGCTATAGATGGTGGAAGAGGCGAATTAACCGCGAATTTGGCCGTTGCCGACGATCACATATTTCGTAGAGGTCAGCGCAGGCAGGCCCATCGGGCCGCGAACGTGCAGCTTCTGCGTGCTGATGCCGATCTCTGCGCCAAAGCCGAACTCGAACCCGTCTGTAAACCGGGTGGACGCGTTATGGTAGACAGCTGCCGCATCAATTTCATTCAGGAAACGGACCGCATTGTGCGTATCCTCGGTGACGATGCACTCCGAATGCTGGGTGCCGTGCGCAGTAATATGCGCAATCGCTTCCTCCACGCTGTCGACCAGCCGAATGTTCAAAATATAGTCATTATACTCCGTATCCCAGTCCTGCTCGCTGACCGGATGAATGGCCGCAACCAGCTCGCGGGAAGCCTCGTCGCCGCGCAGCTCAACGTTTTGCTGGAGGAATTGTCCGGCAATCGCCCGCAGATGGCGGGCGGCAAAGTCACGGTGTACGAGCAGCGTTTCCATCGAGTTGCAAACGGAAGGCCGCTGTACCTTGGCGTTGATGGCGATTTGCAAAGCCATGTCGGGCTGAGCGCTCGCGTCGATAAAGGTGTGGCAGACGCCTGCTCCGGTTTCAATGACCGGTACAGAGGCGTTCTGGACGACGTTGCGGATCAGCGAAGCGCCACCGCGCGGAATGAGCACGTCCAGCAGCCCGTTCAGCTTGAGCATCTCGTCTGCCGAGGAACGGCTCGGATCAAGGACAAGCTGGAGCGCATCGGCCGGCATGTCGGTCGCAGCCAGCGCCTCGTGCAGCACCTCAATAATACGCCGGTTCGATTCCAGCGCCGCCGAGCCGCCGCGCAGCACGACGGCGTTGCCGGTTTTCAGGCAAAGTCCGGCTGCGTCAACGGTTACGTTTGGCCGCGCCTCATAAATCATGCCGATGACGCCAAGCGGCACACGCAGCTTGCGGATCGCCAGACCGTTCGGCCGCTGGATGCTTTCCAGCTCCTCGCCGACCGGATCGGGCAGCGCCACAACCTCGCGCAGCCCCTCAGCCATGGCGGCGATCCGCGCTTCATTGAGGGCGATGCGGTCAAGCAGCGAGGAGCTGGTGCCGTTTTCGCGCCCGCGATGCAGGTCCAGCGCATTGGCTTCGATGATGGACGCCGCCTGCTCGACCAGCGCGTCAGCCATCCGCAGCAGCGCGTTGTTTTTTTGCTCCGTGCTAAGCAGTGCCAGCTTGGGAGCGGCCGCCTTGGCGATGCGCGCCTTGCGCGCGACCTCGGAGCCTTGGGCGGATTCGGACGATAACGTATCGGTAACGATTTGGGACATAGGGGAAGCCTCCTTTGGCAGCTTGAATTTATCTAAATAGGTGCTAACGTAATCCATTCGTCGCGGTGAATGACCTCGATCCGCGGCACCTCGATCCGCTTCTGCACCTCGTCGGTGCTCAGCCCGGCGACGGCTTGCAGCTGCCAGGAGGCGTAATTGACGACGCCGCGGCCAATCATCCGGCCCGTCTGATTGACGACCTCGATCACGTCGCCCGGATGGAAGTCGCCGCTGACCTCGCGCACGCCTGCGGGCAGCAGGCTGCGTCCTCCGACGACAAGCGCCTGCTCCGCGCCCTCGTCCACGACAACCGTGCCTTGCGGCTGGGAGTGGAAGCCGAGCCATTGCTTTTTCGTCGGCAGGCTGTGCGCCGTCGTGTCGAAGTACGTGCCTTTACCGGAGCCGTCGGCGGCCAGCAGCGTATCGCCCGGCTCGGTGACGCGGCCGATAAACAACGGGATGCCGCCGCGCATCGCGATCCGCGCCGCTTCCAGCTTGGAGCGCATCCCGCCGGTGCCGACCGAGGAGCCGGAGCCGCCCGCGAGCCGGTACAGCTCCTCGCTGATTTCGGTAACGCGGTCGATTCGCCGCGCGTCCGGATTATGGCGGGGGTCGCCGGTGTACAGGCCATCCACATCGGTGATGATGATCAGCCGCTGCGCCTTGACCAGATTGGCGACGAGCGCCGACAACGTGTCGTTGTCGCCGAATTTCAGCTCATCGACGGACACCGTATCATTTTCATTAATAATCGGCACCATGCCGCGGCGCAGCAGCTCTTCCAGCGTCATCTGCGCGTTGTGCACGCGTTTGCGGCTGACGAAGTCGGAGCGGGTTAGCAAAATTTGGCCGACGCCAATCCCGTGACGGGCAAAGGCTTCGTGGTAGGCCTGCATCAGCAGCGCCTGGCCGACGGAGGCCGCCGCTTGCTTCTCGTGCAGCTGCTTGGGCCGCGACGCGTAGCCAAGCTCGCGAAATCCGGCGGCGACAGCGCCCGAGGTGACGAGCAGCACGGGACAGCCCCGCCGATGGAGAGAAGCCAGCTCGCTGGCGAAAAATTCAATGTGCTGGCGATGGAGGCCGCCTTCGCTGGAGGTCAGCGAGCTGCTGCCGATTTTGATCACAACTGCTTGCTGCATAAGGATTCACACTTCTCTCTTCCGTATGAAATAAGCACAGGCCCTGGACGGCGATTGTCACGAAACATGAAAAAGGCCCCGTCCATGAAGGACGAAAGCCTGTAACTTCCGCGGTACCACCTTGCTTGATGACAACTGTCATCCGTCTCGGTTCCCTCGTAACGGCAGGGAAAGCCGTCCAACTCATCGCTGGCCGTTCAGGGGCGGGTTCGGATTGTCTTCACGGTAAATTCTCGCAGCCGATGGAATTTACTCTCTGGTCGTGCAGGGGCGATCCTACTGTTCCCTTCATTACGTTTTCCTATTTTCCAAGCATATCATGCGGCGGCGCGATTTGTAAAGCCGGCTGCGGCGGCGGACATGGTGAAGGGGCTGCTCCTTTCTGCAGAAGTAAGGAAAAATTAAGGTACGCGTTAGCAGCTCTTCAGGAAGCGAATCTACAATGAAGTAGATTCATGATCGCACTAGGCTGAAGGGGGAGCAACGAAGAAATGTATGTTATTGCCAAGCGGGAATTTTGGGGATTATGGAAAAGCTGGAGGTCGTTGATTACGGTAGCGCTGCTGCTGCTGACCTCTTACCTCTCGGTCAAAGGAGCGGCGTCGATGACGGCTGTGCTGGAGCTTACGGCGAGCGATGCCAGGCACATCGAGACAGCCGTGCTGCTCACGCTCCTTATGCTGGCCGGTCAATTACTCGTGGCGGGCTTATCGCATGACTGCATCAACCGCGAGACCTATGAACGTACAGCCCGGTTTATCGTGACGCGAACGTCGCAGGCGGCGCTGCTTTATGGCAAGTTTTTCGGCATCTTGCTGTTTTGGCTCGTTTGCATAGCCGGCTCTTTTCTGCTGATCGCCTTGTTTACCCATAGGTTTGATGCGCGGTCGCTGGCCATAATCATCAGCTTGCTGACATACCAGATCGGACTGTCTGTGCTGCTGTCTGTACTCATTCCACGTCCGGGCTATACGATGTTTCTGAGCGTTATCATCGGTCTGACCTTTCCTGGCGTCGGGCTATGGCTGACCTACACCTCCAACGGCTGGTTTCAATGGATGCAATACTTGATGCCGTACACGTATTTGCTGCGGGACGATGGTACGTTTGTTGTCAATATCGCCTTAGCCGGCCTCCTGCTGGTCGCTGCCCAACTTTGCTTCAGCAGGAGGGAATGCTGATGCATCCAGTCACTGCGAAGGCGATCGAAACGCGGCAGCTGGCGAAAGCTTACGGTGCGGCAAACATCGTCAGGGGCATCGACCTGATCGTGGAGCAGGGCGAGCTATTTGGCTTCCTTGGCCGGAACGGCGCAGGGAAATCCACCTTTATTCATATGCTCACGGGCATTATACGTCCCAGCGGCGGCTTTTGCTCCATTCTCGGCGCCCACGCCCTGGATAAGCAGGTGAAGCGAAGAATCGGGGTTTTACCGGATTTCACGGCCTTTTACGGCTCATCGCATGCGGTTGAGCATTTGCGCTTCTACGCGGAGCTGTCGGGCAAATGGGCCGATAAGGCTGCATGTGTGCGGGTACTGCAGCAGGTCGGGTTGGAGGAGCATGCTTACAAGAAGGTTGGCAGCTATTCGTTCGGCATGAAAAAAAAGCTGGGCATCGCTCAGGCGATTATCCATGACCCGGAGCTGATTTTTCTTGATGAGCCGACCTCCGGGCTGGATGCGGAGTCTGCGATTCAGATTCAGCATTTGATCCGCAAGCTGCACAGCAGCGGCAAAACGATTTTTATGACCTCGCATAATCTCGATGAGGTAGAGAAGCTGTGTACACGTATTGCGATTATGAAGGACGGGCTGCTGCTGAAAATGGGCACGCTGGAGGAGCTGCGTTCCTTCTATCAGTCAGGGTTGGCTGTGCAGGTGAAGCATGCCTTGATTGCGCCATTGGCGCAGGCCGAGGTGCGCGAACGGCTGGAGCAGATCGGCGCAATTCTGGAGGTGCAGGAAATGGAGTTTACCATCCAGGTTGATGCGGAGTCGCGTATTGCCGCGCTGCTGCGTGTGCTGAACCAGTATGAGGTCGATGTATACCGTGTGGGAGTGAAGGAGCCTTCGCTCGCAGATATTTTTCTCGACGGATAAGGCGCGAGTATTCTGCACGGCGCTCCGGCCTGCCTGCGTTTTTTGATCAATGCGCATCGTTGTACTATGATATAAGACAAGGGGCAACCCTGTTGTTACCCTCTACAGCTTGACAGCATGGCCAACGAATATACAGGAGGAGAAGCCTAATTATGGAAAAGGGGACCATTCGCCATATGGCCGTCTTTACACTGAAGTATTCACAGGAATCGGCAGAAACGATTCGTTTTCTGGAGGATGGACAACGTTTGCTAAGCGCGATACCTGTCGTTGCTAATTTTGAGGTGCTGCATCAGGTCAGTCCCAAAACTGATTTTGATTTTGCCTTCTCCATGGAATTCGCCAGTGAAGCGGATTACCAGGCTTACAATGAGCATCCTGACCATGTCGCGTTTGTCGAGGAGCGATGGAAGACGGAAGTTGCGAAGTTTCAGGAAATTGATCTTGTGCTTGTCTGATTCAATCCAGGCAAAGGCCGCGTAATCATGCGATTGCGCGGCTTTTTGCGCACCCTAGACTTGCCGAAGGCTTCAGCCTGAGCAGCGGCAGGGGATTCAGAACAAATTCAGCGCTTCCACCCGGCGAACCGCCTCGCGCAGCCGTTCCTCGGAGCAAAGCAGGCCAAGCCGGACGTAGCCTTCGCCATGCTCGCCAAAGCCGACGCCGGGGGCGACCACGATTTTCGCTTCGTTCAGCAGCAGGTCGGCGAACGCTTCGGACGTATAGCCTGCCGGTACCGGCAGCCAGGTGAAGAAGGAGCCTTGCGACCGCTGCGTTTTCCAGCCGATCCGGTCCAGCTCCGTGTACAGCGCCTCGCGCCGCGAAGCATACACGGCCACCAGCTCGCTGACGCAATCCTGAGGACCGGTCAACGCCGCCGCCGCCGCTTCCTGAATGCCGCCGAACAGGCTGCAATAATAATGATCCTGGATCAAATTGATCATGCGCACAATTTCCTTGTTGCCGAGACAGAAGCCGACGCGCCAGCCGGCCATGTTGTACGTTTTGGACAACGTATAAAATTCGATGCCGACTTCCTTCGCGCCGGGAACCTGCAGGAAGCTGACCGGCTTTTCGTCGCCGAAGCCGATCGCGCCGTAGGCAAAGTCGCTGGCGACGACGATGCCGTGCTGCCTGGCAAAACGAACCGTTTCTTCATAAAAGGAAAGGGAGGCGGCCGCTCCGGTCGGATTATTCGGGTAATTCATAAACATCAGCTTCGCCTGCTCGACATCGCCAGCCGCCAGGGAGCTGTAGTCCGGCAGGAAGCCGTTTGCTTCCTTCAGCGGCATAAACGCCATCCGTGCGCCTGCAAGCGCGACGCCGGACCAATAGTCCGGGTAACCGGGGTCGGGCACGAGGCACACATCGCCGGGATTAAGCAGGCATTGGGCGATTTCGACAAGACCGGTTTTACCGCCGAACAAAATGGCGACCTCCGTCTCCGGGTCCAGCTCGACGCCGTAATCCTCACGGTAGCGCTGGGCCACGGCTTGCTTCAAAAACGGATACCCGCTGAACGGCGGATATTTATGGTACAGCGGATTTTCGGCGGCGTTCTGCAGCGCTTTTACAATATGCGGCGGCGTCGGACGATCCGGGTTGCCTTGTCCGAGGTTAATGACATCGTGTCCGGCGGCGATTTGCTCGTTGGCCTTGCGCACCAGCTTGGCGAAAAATTGGGTAGGCAGCTGCTGCAGGCGGTCGGCAGGCTGCATCGGAAACGCGCTGACGGCGTGTTGAGAGGTTGGATTCATGATAAGCTCACTCCATAGCTAGAATCGGGCTGCACTTGGCACTTGGCAAAACCCTTATGTCAGATCCTTTTACTGTACCATGAAACGGCAGCACTGTATACGGCCGGAGCCCGGGGACAGGCTGACTGCGGCAGACAAAGGATGCGCCCAAAAACGCTGCTTTACTCAGCATTGAACTTGCCCGACGCTTCCACTATAGTTAAACCATTACACAGATGAAGAGGATGAGAACGATGACGCAATTGACCTGGAATGTGGCGCTGCTGCAGATGGATATCGCGATCGGCGAGCCGGAGCGCAATTACAGCAAGCTGGAGACGTTATTGCAGCAGGCTGTCTCGCATGAGACGAAGCCCGATGTGATCGTTATTCCGGAGATGTGGAACACCGGCTATGCGCTGGACCGCATCGAGGAGCTGGCAGACGCCGGGGGCGAGCGGACGCGCGCCTTGTTGTCCGCCTTCAGCCGGGAGCATGGTGTAAATATACTTGGCGGCTCGGTTGCGGAAAAGCGGGCTGACGGGATTTATAATACGACCTATGCATTTGACCGCGAGGGGCGGGAGGTCGGCTCTTATTCTAAAATTCACTTGTTCCGGCTGATGGACGAGGAGAAATATTTGCAAAGCGGCGATACGCTCGGCGGCCTGCAGCTGGATGGCGTAGCGGCAGGTACGATGATCTGCTATGATATCCGCTTTCCGGAGCTGGCCCGCAAGCTGGCGCTGAATGGCGCGCAGGTGCTGTTTGTTCCGGCGGAGTGGCCGAAGCCGCGCCTGCACCACTGGCGGACGCTGCTGCAGGCGCGGGCGATTGAAAACCAGATGTTTGTGATCTCCTGCAACCGTGTCGGCATAAGCGGGACGACCGAGTTTTTCGGACATTCGATGGTCATCGACCCATGGGGCGAGGTGCTGGCGGAAGGAGATGAAGCAGAGCAAATCGTGCGCGCGACGATTCCGCTCGGGCTGGTCAGCGAGGTGCGCAGCCGCATTCCGATTTTCGAGGACCGGCGGCCTGGTCTGTATACGTAGACACATCCCTTGATCTCGCAACCTAAAGCAAGGTGCAGCCGAGGCCGCGGGAAAAGCATCCCTTTTCCTGCGGTCTTTAACTTTCAGCAATCTCTCAGGAACATTAGACTGGAAACATGGTAGTATTCGGAATGACACCTGGTTGATAGCAAATGATGGGCAAACTTAGACAAGAAACAGACGGAAGGGAATGGGTGAGAAAATGGTTCAGAAAACAATTGTAGTATCCGCATTGGCAGGGATGCTTGTCCTCGGAGGCTGTACCGCTGGCGAGAGCGGCGGCAATACGACGCCGACAACGCCGGCGTCAGGCAGTGCAGCAGGCACTGGAGCAGGCGCAAACAATTCTGCAGGCAGCGGAAGCAGCGCGGCGGCTACCGGCGGAGGTGCGGCAGCAAACGGAGGGAGCGCAGCAGGCGGCGCGAGCACTGGCAATACGTCAGCAGGCGGCGCAGCAGCAGGCAGCTCCTCATCAGGCAGCGGCACGGCGACGAGCGGCGCGACGAAGACGGCTGCGGACGATACGGGATTGACCAAGCAGGTGACGCAAGGCCCGTATTACATTACGGGAACAGCAGCGCTCAAGGACGGAAACTTGAACAATGACAACCTGACTGGACAGAAAATCAAGGTGCAAGGGCATGTATACGCTGGCGATACGGGCACAACGCCGGTCGCAGGCGCGAAAATTGAAATTTGGCAGGCCGACGACAACGGTAACTACCATCCGGAGACAAATGGCGCGGCAAGCAGCTTCAGTGCAGACAAATTAAAGCTGCGCGGCTACGTGCTGGCCGATGACAAAGGCTATTACGAATACACGACGATTTATCCGGGCGAATACACGGGCCGTACCCGTCATATTCACACCAACACGACGGCCAGCGGCTATAAAGGGGTCATTACGCAGCTGATTATTCCGAGCAAGACGGGCGACAAAATGCCGATTGCTCAGGATAATATCGCGCAAAGCCTGCCTGCGTACAATCAGGTCAGCTTCAATGAGGTGAACGGCGTGCCGACGACCGTGTTCAACTATCGGCTCGCTGCCAACTAGCCATGAGCAGACGATTCGTACCAAGCAGCCTCCTCTTCGCGTTGCTTGCGGTCGCCGTGGCTGCAGGGCTTGTGTACAGCCTGCTGCCGAGGCCCGCAGCCGGAGAGCAGCTGATTTCCGGCAGCGGGCGCAACGCCCACGGGCAGCTGGCGAATTTTACGACCGGCGGCACGACGAGCAGCATCGACCTGCCGGAGAAGGTCAAGCAGGTCGCGGCAGGCTTCGACCATTCGCTGGCGCTGACCGAGACAGGCGCCGTCTATGCGTGGGGTGACAATACGTACGGCCAGGTGGGCATTGACAGCGCCAAAGGCATCGTAAGCGGGCCGCAGCGGCTGTCCGGGCTGCCAGCCATTACGGAGGTGAGCGCAGGGTTCCGCCACAGCCTCGCCCTGGACAGCGACGGCCGGGTGTGGGTGTGGGGAAACAATATCGCCGGGCAGCTCGGCACGGGCAGCCGCACCGATTTGCGCAAGCCGACGCTGATCGACCTGCCGGGCAAAGCAACGGCCGTATCGGCCGGCCATCGCTTTTCGCTCGTCACGCTGGACAACCAGAAGGTGTATGGCTGGGGCGCCAAGTGCGAGCATGATACGAAGCGCACGTTCGCCGAATTGATGCAGCTGATCGGCCAGTCCGCGACCGGCATCAGCTACTACGTGGATGCGAACGCCGACCCGAGCAGCAGCGATACGCAGGAGCTGTGCGAATTTCAAGGCTTTGTGGCGGTCAGCAGCCTGACGCCGGTTGAAATTCCCGAGCTGGCGGCGAGCACGCAAATCGTCGCAGGCTTCGGCCACCTGCTGGCGCTGCAGCCGGACGGCACGGTCAAGTCGAAGGGCTGCAACGCTTACGGCCAATTGGGCTACCCGACGGCGGATATCGTGCCTGCGGAGACGATTCCGGGATTGCGGTCGATCGTCGAGGTTGCGGCGAGCACGCGGCATTCGCTGGCGCTGGACCGTGACGGCCAGGTGTGGGCCTGGGGAGCGGACAATACAGGACAGCTCGGCAAAAATCTCGGCAATCTGGAGGGCGTCTTCGAGCCGGAAGTCGTGGCTGGGCTGCCTGCCATCGTCAGCATTGCCGCCGGGCATGACTTTTCTCTGGGGCTCGACAAAGAGGGCAGGGTGTGGGCGTGGGGCGTCAACACGAACAGCCAGGCGCCGGGGCTGGAAGCCGCGACCTATAATTCGGTGCCTCAGGCCACACAGCTTTCCAGCAAAAAACATATTGTAGCAGGAGGAGCCTTTGTACTGGCTTATTAGACGATCTGGACAGTGAGAAGTTCTTGTCGAAAAATCGTCACATAGAAAAATAACCCAATCAGCAGGTGGTCTGGTAT